>DAIQMS010000003.1:0-72109 GCA_036788815.1 Bacillota bacterium | reverse complement strand
CACTCAGCGTTTCTATATTCCCTCGCCATTAGCGAGCTCGAACCTCGTCTCTTGGCCTTTGGTGGAATAGCGTTTTGATGGTACTCCACCGGAAACCTTGGATTTCTTATAAGCTTCCGAGTATGGTGAGAAATATTTCTTTTCCATTTCTCGTCTCTTAGAAACGGCATCTTCCTTCGTTTTGCAGAACTCCCGATGGACGACGCCACTAAAAACAAGTTTCGCCACCCATTTCCCAGTTTTTGAATCGTGGTATACCCCTTTGAACCCAGAGATGTTGTTGATGTTCTTTTCTCGCTTTCCACTGATGAGGGAGATATTGGTACCGTTTTTCTCGAATTCAAAGTAATTGCTAAATAGGTGCCTTTTATATGGCTTTCTCATTTTCTTTCCCAGTCCGCACCCACAGTCATTGACGACCCCACTTTGGATGTCCCCGGAGGAGGCAAAGAAATGCTTTCCGCAGTCACACCTGCATAGCCACATGTCCTTATTCCCCTTCGCCCCAACATATTTGATGACGACGAAGGCTGAATGCCTCTCCCCGGCCCGCTCAACAATTCCTAGGTGATCGCCTACCGCTTTCGGCCTGGCCGTGATTTGCTTATGGCTTTTTGTCCTCACCTGGACCCCACCGCGATAAAAGATCTCGGCCTTCAGCCTGGCCACCGCCGCTTCCCCAACGCTCTTATAGGAGCCAAGTTTCGTCTCCTTGTCCCCAAAACCGATATAGGCAACATACCGGTTGATGAACTTTTTATAACGGACGCCACGATATGTCTGTTTACTGTTGCCGAGCCTTTGTTTTAGACATTCAAGGTAAAAGTCGAGTTTGGATGGCGGTATCTCCACCTCCTTCCAGCTTGTTGGAACAGAGTGTTCTTGCCTGGCTTCCATTTCGTTTGATGTCTGGGTGGAAGGAGTTATTTTTACCTCCCCGTTTATGGTTTCTTTCGGCAACGGCGTCCTTATTCCGCATCCGCAGTCTCTGGGCGTATGCCTTTGGAGGTCGTTTGATGGCAGGTAAAATGTCTTCCCGCAGTCACATAGGCATTTATAAAGGATGCCACTCCCGCCCGTCGCCTTGGGCATCCTTATCTTTTCTTTGACGGTGAACCTGTTGACCCTCGTCCCGACGATTGAATCCAGCTTCATGAATAGAAAACCTCCTAGCTTTCTAGGCTAAGAGGTTAGGTCTTGAGTTGGTGGGGGCGGAGGGAATCGAACCCTCAATCCATCACTGGCCCGCGATTTTGAGTCGCGTCCGTATACCTGGTTCCGGCACGCCCCCAGATTGTGACATTTTACCACATCCCAGCGAATGTTTGTGATAATTGTCAACGACTTCGTTCTCGCACAAACGTAGTACTCAAAGTGTTACGTACGCGACATCAGATGGCAGTATGCCGTTTGATTTCGTGGACATTTTTCCCGCCACCCGATTTCCGACCCCATTTTTAGGGGTTTTGGAGCCTATTTTTGGATGTCATGCGAGAACATTTCAAGCGAGAACACCCATTTTCGGCTCTTTTCGCCGATTCCCATTTTTGGAAACTGGCTAATCATCGGCACTTTCGGTAGCGGCTTGTCTTCGCGTCCGTACTCTTTTGAGTCCCTTGCGTCTACCATTTCGCCACTTGGGCAAGAAGCGAAGGAGAACGAATCTCCAACACCTACGCTCTTCAGCGCGTTAAGGATTATAGAATAAGTACAAGCAAAATCCAACAACGTTTATTCGCCATAACCATAGAAGACCTCTAAAATAAGAATAGCTTTGTCTAGGAGCCAAGAGAAAACACGGAAGGAGGATGCATTATGTCCGTATGGGAATGGGTGGTCGTCGGACTTTCCGCAGCCCTTGTTTTGGCAATCTTCATCCTGGTGATCCGCGCCTTGCTTTTCCGGCTGAAAAAGGAGACTATTCTTCCCACCGAACCCCTGACAATCGATCCTTCAAAATCAGTCAAAGCGCTTCAGGCGCTCGTCCAGTGCGAAACCGTTTCTTATCTGGATAAGAGCAAGGAAAAAGAAGAGGAATTTGCAAGGTTAGATGGCGTTTTGCGGGCTTTTTACCCGAAAGTTTTCGAGAGATGCGACGCAAAAAAGCTCTCGCCTAGGGTTTGGATTTTCCACCTCGAAGGAAAAAACAAAGACAAGAAAAATGCCGCGGTATTCACCGCTCATTTCGACGTTGTCCCGGCTGAGCCTTCTCGCTGGGTGGAACCCCCTTTTTCCGGGACCATTAAAGACCAGATCCTTTATGGTCGTGGAACCATTGATACTAAAGGAACCCTCAACGGCGTTTTGGAAGCCGCTGAACAGTTTCTCGAAAACGGTTTTGTGCCTGAACACGACTTCTATTTCTGCTTTGCCGGGGACGAAGAGATCTCAACCGGAAGCGCAACTCTCTCCGTTAATTACCTCCGTTCTGAAGGGGTCGATCCCCTTTTCGTCCTCGATGAAGGCGGAGCTGTTGTTGATGGCGCTTTCCCTGGCGTGAAGAAAACCACTGCCTTAATCGGCATTGCTGAAAAAGGCGTCTGTGCCATAGAGTTTCATCTCGACGGTGAGGGTGGCCATGCCAGTGCTCCAATGCCTCATACCCCAGTGGGCAAATTAGCTCGTCTTGCTGTGCGAATCGAAAATCATCCCTTCTCTTTCCGCTGGAGTAAACCCGTCCAGGCTTTGTTTGATACCTTAGGAAGAGAGGCTTCGTTTGGCTACAAACTTCTCTACGCCAATGCTCATTTCTTTTCTCCGATTCTGGACCTTGTGACCCGGAAAAACGGAGGACAACTCAATGCCCTTTTTAGAACCACCGCCGCTTTAACCATGATGGAAGGCTCTCCCGCGACCAACGTTATTCCTTCCAAAGCGATGATCGGGGTCAATATCCGAATCAATCCCTCCGAGACTGTCGAAAGCGTTCAAGCCCGGATGAACAAGTTCGCCCAAAAAGAACATCTCTCGGAAAAGCCAAAAATCCTCTTTGCTTGGAATCCCTCCCCCATCTCCGACACAACGGGTGAAGGCTACGAAAAAATCAAAAGCGCGATCAAGGGAACTTGGGGCGACCAAACGGTTGTGAGTCCTTACCTCATGACCGCCTGTGCCGATGCCCATCTTTATAACGCGATCTCAAACAAGGTCTATCGGTTTTCCCCGATACACCTTTCTTCGGAAGAGCTGGAACTCATTCATGGAGACAATGAAAGGTTGAGCGAAAAGCAAATCGGCGAAACCGTCCTCTTCTATTACCGTTTAATGAAATCCTTGTAAATCGGTAAACCAATCAAGGAAATAAGATCATCGGAAAGGGTCTTATCGTCAAGCCGCTCATTCCCGTCGAAGTAAAGAGTGAGGGACATCCGGAGCGAGACGATGAGGGTCCCGGCCAAGACAGCTTGGTCATCCGAGGTCTTTTTGTTTTTAAGAGGAGGCACTACCCCTAATGACGGGAAAAAGAGATCCCTGAGTTTTTCATCGAAACGGCAGGTCGCAGAAAGCAAGACCCCCCTAAAAAGGGACCGGTGATCGTTAATGAGACCATAAAGGCTCTTAACGAATTGCTTCCCATCCATCTCCCCAAGCAGGGAGGCAAGGGGGGACAAAAGGGTAATGCACTGGTCTTCAAGGGCCCCCAAAACGGCATCCAAAGATTGGTAATGAAGGTAGAAAGTAGAGCGATTTATATCCGCCTGCCGAGTCAAATCAGAGACCAAAATATCCTCAAAAGAATGCTGATCCAGAAGCCCAAGCATTGCATTTTCGATTTCGGACTCAGTTTTTCTATAACGCCGGTCTGTAACAGCCATAGTTTTGTTCAATATTCTCCGATTTTATCGACTGAATAATTGTTACACAAAAAACTATATTTGTATAGATGCTTGTCTATTAATGGCCATTTGTCCTATTTCATTTGATCATTTTTAGATGAAAAAAGACGCCGCTTTTGCGACGTCTAATTTTGCGTGGTGCGCCCGAGGCGATTCGAACGCCTGACCCTAAGCTTCGGAGGCTTATACTCTATCCATCTGAGCTACGGGCGCATATGTCTGGTGCACTGGATGAGATTTGAACTCACACCGGTTGCCCGACTAGCTCCTGAGACTAGCGCGTATACCAATTCCGCCACCAGTGCACGCTCTAGTAATATACCCTCAAAGGGCCAAAAAGTCGAACATCCTTTGCACTAATTCTTTGTTTTCGTGACCTGCTTTCTCCAAATCCATCTTCAAATTCGGGTCGGCTTGAGGCGAATTTAGTTTTTGATCGAAAATCGAATTAACGTAATCTTCAGATTCCATCGTAAGAAAACATTGATGCCCACGATTAGGAACAATCTCATAGAGAATATTCTTCTGATTGGGGAGATCTTTCTTCAAAGAATTCATTCCTGCATCCATGGTGACCATTTTGTCCTTATCTCCTTGGAGATAAAGGATGGAGCAAGTACTGTTCTTAATAACGTCGCTAGCAGCCAAATTGCCCCATTTCTTGAGGCGAAGCCATAAATAAAAACGGGTCAAAAGGAATAAAAGCTTCGATTTTTCCTGAGGAATTAAGGCTTTATACTCATCAGAAACCCTATTAAAACCCGCTATTGAGATGATCTTCTTAACCTTATACACGGGGTTTGAGGCCAAAAGGGCGGCATAGCCACCCCAAGAGTGGCCCAAGACATAGCGATCGAGTCCTTTGGCTTCCGGATCGTGGTCAAGCCATTCGAAAAAAGCTTTTTGGTCTTTCCCGACTTGGCCCATTCCATAAATGTATGGGCCTTCGCTCTCCATGCATCCCGTATAGTCAAAGGCATAGACGAGATAGCCTTGCCGGGCAAAAAGCGCAATGGGTTTAGCATAGGCATTTCGGCCGGCTCCATAGCCATGAAAAAAGACTAAAACCGCCTTGTAGGGACCCGGCCCAAAAGCGTATTTTGAACCCCTTAAAATCCAGGGCCCAGATTGGAAGGAAAATGGTTTTTCGTTGACGCCAAAATCCGAGGCTTTGAAATAGGGGTAAGCGGGTGACCCATCAGAACGTCTATGATTCAAAATTTGATCAAATTTTTTAGCTAAAAACAGATAAAGAAACATTATTTTCTCGTCCCAAATTGGACATCAAAGAAAGCCTTAAGATAATGGCCATTTGCCATATCCAAAACCGCGAACATTTTCTTCTCATTAAGTCCAGCCATCGAAATCATCCGGATCGGAGATTCCATCATCATCCCCATCAAGGCGTTCTTTTCTTCCTCGCTCTTCGTGGAGTTCAAATATTGTTTGCTGATCATCTTTTTGATCTTCTTGCCGATGAAAGTCCCCGAGATTTCCTCAAGGGTGGAATTCAAAGTGAAGGGCTTATGATGCAAATCATGCTGGACGGGCAAATCGTGGCCTAAAAGACGCTCAAATTCATCATCGGCGACGTGGAAGGGGCCCACCCGAGTCATATTGTAATAGGAGGGCAAATTCGACCGACGATCAGATGCAACAAAATTCGATAATACCTCAACAAATCCAGAGAGGCGGATATCTTCTGAAGAGGAGCCAACCTCAATTAGATATTGGCCGCCTTCGACTTGGTATTTCTTGCTGGCCTCGTCCCAATGGGCAAACGCGGAATAAGGCAGAGTGAAGATAACGGTTTTGCTCTTTCCCGGAGCCAAAGAGACTTTCACGAAAGATTTCAATTCATGTAGAGGCTTAAACGTCTTGCCATTCCGGGCCGAGATATAAAGCTGAGCGACTTCCTTGCCTTCGACCTTCCCATTATTGGCCAATTTGAAGGAGACCTTGAGCGTTCCTTCGGCCTTGATTTGATCTTTGGAGAGCGCGAAATCAGCGTATTTAAAAGACGTATAAGAAAGGCCGTGTCCAAACGGGAATAAGACGTTCTTATTGACACTTTGATAATAGCGGTAGCCGACAAAGATGCTCTCTTTATAAGGAGAGACATCAACGTTGCCTGGATAGAAGTCTTTATTCGGTACATCGAGATAGTGAAGCGGCCAAGTCTCGGCGAGTTTTCCCGAAGGATTAACCTCACCGAGCAAGATGTTCTTAATCGCGTCTCCGCCAGCCTCGCCAGGAAGATAAGCGATGAGAATTGCAGGGATTTTGTCTGCAAAAGGCAATTCGGCCGGAGCGCCGCCCAAGAAGACAACGATCAGGTTTTTATTCACGGAGTAAAGAGCGTCTACCAAGGTATATTCTTCCTCGGGCAAACGCATATCTTTGCGGTCATAACCTTCGGACTCAAACCCTTCCGGGAGGCCTAAGCAAAGAATCACATTCTTGTGAGAGGAAGCCAAATCGATAGCCCCTAAAAGGAGGGCTTTGGCATTCTCATCGGCTTTCAGCGGATAGCCCGCTTCGTATTTGATTTCGTCTTTCGGATCGCGGCCTTCATTGAGCGCCTCATAAAGGGTGACCAAATGATGAGGGATGACCTTGCTCGAGCCGGCGCCTTGATAGCGGAATTGCTTTGCCAAAGCACCGATCAAACAAACATCATCGAGATTCTTGAGCGGAAGGATATGATCTTCGTTTTTAGCCAGAACGATGGATTCTTCAGCCATTTCGAGAGCAGCTTGATGAGAGATGCCGACATTGAAAGCATCCTTTTGCTCTGGGCGATCGTCCGTTAAATGAACAAGAAGGGTCGCCAAATGAAGGGCTTCTGCGTTAACGGCATCTTTGTTCAAAGTGCCTTTCTTAATCGCCTTAAGAAGAACGTGATCTCGTTTTTCGTGGCAGGGCATTTCAAGATCAAGCCCATCGTTGTGGGAACGGATTGGATCGTTGGTGGCGCCCCAGTCGCTCACCACAATACCGGAATAGCCCCATTCATCCCGAAGAACCGTTTTCAAAAGCCAATCGTTATCGGAAGAATAAACTCCGTTGATACGATTATAAGAGCACATGATCGTCCAAGGATTGGCTTCTTTGACGGCGATTTCAAAAGGCTTCAGATAGATTTCCCGAAGTGCGCGTTCATCGACCTCGGCCGAGTAATTGAAGCGGCGATATTCCTGATTGTTCGCAGCGAAATGCTTCAGAGATACGCCAACGCCTTGGCTTTGAACGCCGCTAATATATCCGGCGGCCATTTTTCCCGCGAGCAAAGGATCTTCAGAGAGGTATTCAAAATTTCGTCCGCAAAGCGGATTGCGCTTGATGTTGGCACCAGGGGCCAAAATGATATCGGTATGGACCAAAAGACATTCCTTAGCCAGATTTTGACTCATCTTTGCCAAAAGATCGGGATCCCAGGAGCAAGCAGTCAAACAAGGAGCCGGAAAACAAGTCGCCGGAGCCGAGGTCGGAACCATGTCGCCGTTGGTGGGCTTTTCTGCCACATTCGGATTGCGAAGCCCTAATGGGCCATCGTGCATCTCAATTGCCCGAAAAGGGGTTTTCTTGATGCTGTGGATCTTCCAGTCGCCATCGCCATAGAGCAGGTGGACTTTTTGCTTCATCGATAGTTTCTTAACGATCGTTTTCGCTTTTTCAACTGCTGGATCCATATGTTATTTCCTCCGCAAATCCCGCTTAAACATCCCGTTTTAAAGGGTTTCCCCGACTATCGACTGAGATTTCCCCAGACAAGATCAGAATCCCTTCGATCATCCCCCAAACAAAAGAAATCGGCCAAAAAGCGACGAGCAACGTCAGAATCAATTGGATGACGCCGCGAGCGGTGTAACCCAAATAGAAATTGTGAACGCCGAAGGAACCTAAAAAGATTCCAAAGAGACCCGCGGCCAGAGCGCTTTTAGGCTCCGGGGCAGTCCCGCTATTGTCCTGAGGAGCCGGCTTTACCTTGATGGCAGCGTCGCAGTTCGGACAAAAGGAAGCATCATCGGGAATTTCTTTCCCACATTTTGGACAAAACATAGTTGTTTTACCGAGGAGTATTTTAGCGTTTTTATTGCCCTTCTGCCACCCAAAGAGGCATATAATCCTTTTTATGGAACAAACGATTTATTTTGCTGGGGGCTGTTTCTGGGGCGTTGAGGCCTATTTTAAGCAACTAAAGGGCGTTTTAGATACGACCGTCGGTTACGCAAATGGTAACAAAGTTTTCCCGAAATACGAAGATCTCAAAAGCGGCAAAGCAACCCACGCCGAGACGGTGAAGATCGTCTACGATGATCAGATTATCAGCCTTGAGAAGCTTCTTGAGCATTATCTCCGTTTCGTCGATCCCTATTCTATCGATCAACAAGGCCATGATATCGGCCACCAATATCGGAGCGGAATCTATTACACCAATATGATGGATGGCATCCGAGCAGATGCCTATTTCACCGATCATCTCAATCCGGGATGGACCATCGAGATCAAGCAAATGGAGAACTTCTACCCGGCGGAAGACTATCACCAAGATTATCTGGATAAGAACCCTGGCGGCTATTGCCATGTCAATCTCGCTTTGGCCCGGCCGGAAGAAAAGAAACCGAAGGCATGAAAGATTACATTCCCTATCTCCGGAAGATGATCGGCCACGCGCCTTGCCAAGCCATCGGCGTGACCGCTTTGATCGTTGATGAAGAAGGGGCCATCCTTTGGGAGAAACGAACCGATAATGGGCTCTATTGCCTCCCGGGTGGAAGCTTGAACTACGAGGAAAAGGTGATTGAAGGCCTCAAACGCGAGGTCCTCGAAGAAACCGGAATCACGCTTCACGAAGTCCAACTCATCGCCGTCACAAGCGGCCCGGAAACGACCCTCCTTTATCCGAATGGCGACATCACGAATTACGTAGACTTCGCCTTTTATTGCCCGATCAAAAAGAAAGAGGTCCATCTCGCCTCGTCCGATGGGGAATCGACCCAGCTTTTCTTTGCCAAACCCGAGGCGTTCCCGCCGAAGGAACTCTGGCTCCGGGGGATGGAGCCGTTACTTGAGCGCTACCAAAAGAAAGACTTTGCCTTAACCTTGGATTAGACAAAAGAAAACCACCGATCACTCGGTGGCTTTTTTCGATTTGGTGGAGCGTAAGAGGATCGAACTCTCGACCTCCTCCATGCCATGGAGGCGCTCTCCCAGCTGAGCTAACGCCCCAAACCGGTACGGATGCGCTAAACGCGCACGAATAAGAATAGAAGGCTTAGAGTTTCTTGTCAACAACGAAAAGAGTCATTTCCCCGCTTTTTCGGTAGGATCGCCAACCGCCGGAGTATCCTCGGGAAGCGTTTTGCCCGCTGCCGGGTCCATCGGAGCGTCGCTCACACGCGGAGTAAGGCTATAGGGTGCCTCCCCTTTATAAAGGACTTTGAGAAGAATCGGGGTCATGAAAGACGAGACCAGGATGAGGCCCAAAGTAAATGGGATGATCTTGCTGTCGACAAGGCCCGCTTCGACACCGGTCTGGGCGGTGACGATCAAGACCTCGGCCCGAGCCATCATGCCCACGCCGATCTTAAGGGAATCTTTCATCTTGAAACGGCAAATAACCCCGCCAAATCCCGCGCCGATTACCTTTCCAAGCAGTCCGGCGATGATCCAGCAAATGCCAAACCAAACGAAGTTGAGACTCGAGGTATCAAACTGAGCCGAATACATTTTCATGGCCACGGAGGCGAAGAAGATGGGGACGAAGAAGACGTTCGCCGTCGTCTCGGCCCGATGGTCGATATAGTTCTTCGGCGAAGTGGTCGATAAGATAAGTCCAGCGATATAAGCGCCGGTGATATCCGCAATCTGGAAGAAGGCCTGAGCGACGTAGGCCCAAAGGAAGCAGAACGCCAACGAGAAGATTGGGATGCGGATGTGATGGGGATACTTGGTGCCAAGCCAGTTGAAGAACCGGCGGATCAAGAAAGAAATGCCCCAGCTGATCAAGAAGAAAATCGTCATATTCGCCAAGATCACGACCACCGTGACACCGGCATCGAGTTTGGCGCCGCTGATCGAAGTGATGATGTATTCGAGCAAATTGAAATCGCTGCCGCCGGTCGAAGAACCGGAGAGCGAAATGATGAGCGAGAGAAGGATGATGCCGATGATATCATCGATGATGGCGGCCGAAACGATCGCTTGGCCAACCTTCGACTCCAACTGGCCGACTTCCTTGAGAGTCGCAACGGTGATGGAGACCGAAGTCGCTGAGAGAATCACGCCGTAATAAAGATCGGAATAAATCGGGTTGATGCCCTGGGCAAGGAAGTCAGGACTGATCAAACCATTAACGCGGAAGAGATAAGCGACGAGGAATCCGAACACCAACGGGAAAATAACGCCAAGACTGGTGATGACGAGCGAGGCAACGCCCACGGCTTTGACTTGCTTGATATCGGTTTCGACGCCGGCGCTGAAGAGAATGAGCACCACGCCGAACTTCGCCAAGATGTTAATGCCGACATTCGTATAATCGGTCAAAACGGATTCGCCCGGAATAAAGCTGATCAAGCCAACCAAAAGGCCAGCCATTAAAAATCCAATAACTTGGGGGATATGCAATTTGGTGCAAAGAATCGAAAGGAGCTTCGCGCAGAGCAAAATCAAGCCGATCGGCAAGAGCAATTGATAAGGGCTTCCGCTTGCAATCGTTGAAGCGGCGGCTTGAAGTTGAGATCCAAACAAATCCATGGAAAAACCCCCCGACAATGGTTGATTATAAGCCTACAAAAGCTGACCGAGGGGACGAATTTCATATTTTTACCATTCGAATATGGCATAATGAAAAGCCGGAGAGCAAAACCATGAAAGTATTATTATTCGCCATTTTAGAACGTGGACGCGAGACCGATGCCCTTTATAGTGCGATTATCGCCGATGGCTACAACGGAACGATGATCAAAACGCAAAGCCTGAAACACGTCTTGCAAAACGAAGACTTAGAGAAGGCTGCCGCCCTTTCGCTCAGCGAAATTGCCGAAGACACTCATGAGCCAGGCCAAAACTCCACGATGTTCATCATCGTTGAAGAAGCTAAATTAGCCCGGCTTCAAAAAGATATCCGCGAACACACAGGCAACTTCAAGAAAATCCACGGAGCCATGTTTGTCGTTCCAATTACCAGTTTCGAAGGCTCGTTCTAAGCCAACCCTTCTTAATTCTCGTTCGTTGATTTTGAGAGAGACACCCGCATTCCGGAGCCAATAGACTCCGGAATTTTTAATGCATTCCTACCCGGAGACATTGTCTCCGAATCAGGTTACGGAATTCGTCCTCTTTGAAGCATGCCGACATCTTGTCTATACCAAAACTATTTCGAAAAGAGATCTTGGGAATCGTCACGCCAAAATAAAAAGGAGATTGCTAAAGATGATCATCGGCATTTTTGAAGCAAAGAAAAGCAGCTAAGACTTTCTGGCCTTAGCCGTTCCCCCCATTTCAGCTTATTTGACGTCAACATCGATAACGTCATCGTCTTTTTTCTTTTTATCCTCATCGTCGTCATCATCATCGTCATCATCTTCGATGTCGATGCTCCAACGACCGTGGATGGCCTTATCGATTGGCGAGAAGATCGAATAATAAATCGGAATGGCGAAGAACATCACCCATTCCGGATGCCAGGCGCCATAGAGCATTCCGAAGAGAACGTAAAGCCCAGCCACGAGAACTGGGAAGGCAAAGGTACAGAAACGACGGTTCTTAAGGGCTTCGACAAAACTGCTGGCAATCGGGATCAAAAGGAATACCAACCAGCAAGTGCCCCAACCGATCCGCGGATCTTTGATGAACGTGCCTAAAAGAATGTAAGCTGCGACTGCCAAAAGGGCCACGGTTGAACTCACGATCGACTGGGCGACATTGTAGGCGTGTTTCCGCTTACGAGAGACGCTCACTTCAACTTCTGGATCGAGCCGGATGCCGCAGGAATCGATGTGGACGCTGCTCTTGCCGCTCGTGACGTGAATCCCGGTGGGATCAATCGTCCCCTGATCTTTGCCGCTTTTGAAATGAATTCCCGTCGAATCGATATGGACTTCGCTCTTATCCGCGCTTCCATCCTCTTCTGGCTTTGTTTTCTCCGAAGTGTCGGCGGCTTTTTCTTGCTCAGTCGAAGCATTCCCCGCAGGACTTTCGGCTTTATCCTTATTACTCGTATCTTTATCTTCTTTATCCTCTTCCTCAGGCTTAACTTGCTCTTCGACGATCTCATCGACAGACTGATCCGTATCCAAGAGATCATCCAAAGAGACGCCATAAAGCTTGGCGAGGCAGATCAAATTATCCGTATCCGGAGAAGCCTCGGCTCGCTCCCACTTGCTGACCGCCTGACGCGATAAGCCAAGTTTCGCGGCCAGCTCCTCTTGGGAGAGCCCGCTTTTCTTGCGGAGATTAACGAGACGGTTTGCGATTTCGATATTCATAAGCTTGTCCTCCTATCGTTGGGAATAGATTAACGACTGAAGGGTGTTTCTTTCTACCAACTCTGCTTTTCAAAGCCGCAACTATCGGTTGCAACATGAGGTAGCATCGCTTCTTTAAAGTATTGGCTTCGAGGGGACCAAAGTAAAGGGGTTTGGACGAATCCAAGGTATTTTTGCAAAGAAAAAAGCGGATGATCTCCGCTTAATATTTGGCGCGCCCGAGCCGATTCGAACGGCTGACCCCTTCCTTAGGAGGGAAGTGCTCTATCCAGCTGAGCTACGGGCGCAACGGGGTTATTGTAGCACCCGAAAGGCCCCCAAAGGTATAATGGCCTCATGAAGAACGAAAGCAGTCCCGAATCTTTTTTGGGCGGGCTTTGGCTTTTGGCGCTTGCGAAGATCATCGCTTTCCTTTTACCCCGGAGACCGCTCAATAAAACCCTTCGAATCTTCCTGGTCCTCTTCAACCTTCTTTTTCTCATTTCTCCCTACGTTCTCTTCATCGCCTATTTGGCAAGCGGAACCGCTTATCCCGCTTTGGGGATTCGGGCCTTAGGGCTTTTGGTTTTGTGGTTTGTTTACGGGGTGGCGATCTCCTCTTCAAGGCAGGGGTTAAACTATTACTTCGCCAAAGACGCTCAAAGCCTGAAACATTAAAAAATCCCTCGATTGCTCGAGGGATTCTTTTTCAAGTGGTCGGAACAGCGGGGCTCGAACCCGCGACCTCTTGGTCCCGAACCAAGCGCACTACCAACTGTGCCATGTCCCGACGTTGCGAGAGTTTTCTCGCACGTGGTAATATACCACTTCGAAAACGGAATTAAAAGAGAGTCATCTGGTTTGTTTCGCCCATCTTGTCAAGAACCCCGAGCTTTCGGAGGGTTTCAATATCGGTTTGGCTCAGTTTTGTCCGATCGCGCAAGTCTTCGATCGAGATGAAAGGACCATCTTTGCGGGCCGTGACAACCGTGTCGGCCGCAGCCGCGCCCAATCCTGAAATGACGCTGAAAGGCGGAATGATGGCGTTGTTTTGGGCATCCACCACCCAATCGCTTCCCAAAGAGCGCATGAGATCGATGTTCTTGATGTGGTAGCCTCGATCGACCATCTCGGCCGCGGCGATCAAGGTCTTCAGGACCTCATCGTCCTTATCGGTGTATTTTCGGCTCTCGCCAAAGCGGTCTTTGAACATCGCACCGAGGTTCTTGCTCGCATCCTGTAACCGATGGATCTCATCAACAATCTTATTGAGCGGCCAGGTCATGACTTCGACATCGAATTTGTCGCAGCGCACGGTGAAATAGGTCGCGTAGAACTCAAGCGGCTTATAGATCTTGAACCAGGCGACGCGAACGGCCCCCATCACGTAAGCCGTGGCGTGAGCGCGTGGGAAAAGATAACGGATCTTCTTGCAGCTTTCGATGAAGTAATCCGGAACGTTATGCTTCTTCATCTCATCGATATCTTCTTGTTTAAGCGGCTTGCCGACTTTGTTCTTACGAACATATTCCATGATTTTGAAGGCCTTGGAATTGTCGATGCCATAGCCGATCAAGTCGTTCATGATATCGTCACGACAGCCAATGACGCCTTGGAGGGTCGTCGTCTTGTTCTTGATGAGCGCTTCGGCGTTATCGTTCCAGACGTTGGTGCCATGGCTTAATCCCGAGATGATGAGCAAGTCATTGAAAGTATGAGGCAAAGCCTCCTCAAGCAGCCCTTGGACGAAGCTGGTGCCGAATTCCGGAAGAGCGATGGCCCCGGTCTTGAAATCGAGTGGATTTTGCTTGAGGCCCAACGCTTTGGGCGAGGAGAAAAGCGAAAGAACCTTTTCGTCATTCATCGGAATCGAGCGGATGTCGACGCTCGTGAGCAAAGACATCATGCGGAGCGCCATCGGGTCAACGTGGCCCAAAAGATCGAGCTTCAAAACGGAATCGTGCATGCTCGCAAATTCGTAATGGGTTGTCAGCCAATCCGCGTTCGGATCATCGGCCGGGTGCTGATACGGTGTGAAATCGAAGATATCCATATCGGCGGGAATGACGACGATGCCGCCCGGGTGCTGGCCCGTCGTGCGCTTAACGCCTGCGCAGCGCGCCGCCAAATAAGCCGCCCAGGCCTTATTCACAGTGCCCCATTCTTGATGAAGAACCCGTTCGTAATAACCGCGGACATAACCGAAAGCGTTCTTCTCTTCGGCCGTAGCGATCGTTCCGGCGCGGATGACGTGCGGGCTCGTGATGAATTCGCCTTTGGCGATCTTCTCATTCTCTTCGGGGGTCGAAAGCAAGGTTCGCGTATAGGCGTGGGCCTTGGATTGGTAGTCGGCTGGGAAGTTCAAATCGATATCCGGAACCTTTTCCGCGTTGAATCCGAGGAAGGTCTGGAACGGGATGTTCTGTCCATTTCCCTCCATCGTTTCCCCGCAGACGGGGCATTTTTTCTCCGGCAAATCAAAGCCGGATTTGATTTTCGGGTCATTAGCCCATTCAAAATGATGGCACTTATGGCAGAGGTAATGCGGGGCCAAAGGATTGACCTCGGTAATGCCCGACATCGTTGCAACGAAAGACGAGCCAACCGAACCGCGGGAGCCGACGATATAGCCCTCTTCATTGGCTTTCTTGATAATACAATGCGCGATGTAATAGGTAACGGAATAACCGTTCGCGATAATTCCTTTGAGCTCCTGCTCGATGCGGGCGGGAATCGCCGGATCAGGGTTATCCCCATAGGTCTTCCGGATGTTCTCGTTGATGATTTCCCGAAGTTTGACATCGGAATTGGGCAAGTTGGCCGAAGGCGGATACAAGTGATCCTTGAGAATCTGAATCGGCTCGACCTGGTCAGCGACCCAGTTGGTGTTGTCCACCACGATCTCATGGCATTTCTCTTCGCTTAAGAAAGGACGGAAGGCAGCCATCATCTCCTCGGTTGAGCGGAAATGCTGATCGGGGTTTGCGAAAGCCTTCGCCATCTTGTCGCGGCGGGCCGGATTGAGGGGGTGATTGCCCCCGCCAAGGGCCTTTTGAGCAATATAAATATCGCGGAGGATCTTATCTTCCGGATTCACATAATGGCAATCGCCGGTCGCGCAGACCCGTTTATGAAGCCCATCGGCCGTGTCGACAATGGTTTCGAGGACGGTCATGAGGCGATCTTGGGTCAGTTCGCCCATGTTCACGAGCCAGGAATAGTTCTCGGGCGGCTGGATTTCGATGTAATCATAGAAGGACATCGCCTTCTCAAGTTCTTTTTGGGCTTTGTTGCAGCCGATTTCGAAAATCTCGCCATTGAAGCAAGCCGACCCGAAAAGGAGGTTCTCCCGATACTGAATCAACTCGCCTCTTGAGATCTTTGGAAGACTCCCAGCCGAAAGGAAAGTCGTGTGCGAATCGCTGATGAGACGATAGAGGGCTTTGAGCCCGGCTTGGTTCTTCGCGATCGCCACCATATGGTAGGAGCGAAGATGCTTGAAAATGTTCTGGTTGGTTGACACCAAATTTTGCAGATCCGCTTGGGTCAAATGCTCGTTGGTTTTGGTCAGGATCGGAATGATGGTTTGCCAGACGTTATTCAACGCCTCGGCATCGTAGTCGGCACGGTGGGCGTCCGACTCATCATAAACATCCAAATTCAAGTTGCGGCTTAAGGCACCCAAAGTATGGCGGGCAGCCTCTGGGAAGAGATAGTGTGAGAGAGCCAAAGTATCGATGACCGGATTCGTGATCGGCGGCATGCCCGCCTTGGCGCGCATCGCGTTAAGGAAGCCGACATCGAAAGGAGCGTTGTGGCTCACGAGAACCGCATCGCCGATGAAATCCGAAAGGATTTTGGCCGCAGCGATCTCGCTGGGTGCGTCTTTGACCATTGAATCGTCGATGTGGGTCTTCGCCGTGATCATCTCCGGGATGTGAACACCCGGGTTGATGAACTGATCAAAATGTTTCGTGATCATACCGTTTTCGACGATAACACCGCCAAACTCAGTCGGATGGTCGTAACGGGAGCTTAAGCCGGTGGTTTCGAAGTCGAACACGCAATAGCGTGCTTTCCGAAGTTCGATCGGGGCCGGATTAAAAACATAGGTGGGGAAATCGAACATGTAGAATTCGCAGCCATAAAGAATCTTCAAGCCGGTCTTCTTGCCGGCGCTTTCGGCGGCCGGAAACGACTGGATGACGCCATGGTCGGTCACGGCGATGGCTTTCATGCCCATCGATTTCGCGACATCGCAATAGTCCTGGATCTCGCCTAAACCATCCATCGCGGACATTTTGGTGTGCAAATGGAGTTCGACCCGTTTGTCAGGGAAGGGATCCGTCCGGAGGGGCTTAGGAGGCAAAATATCAATGTAATGGGCAAAGACCTGCCGCTCATTCGTGCGCTTATCGAATTCGATCGCGCCCCGAACTTTCACGACATCGCCCGCTTTGAGGGCATTGAGGAACTCGGCGGTCATCCCGTTGCGGGATTCAATCGCCCGAACGTTAATCGCGCTCGTGGCATCGCCGATGCCGATCGTGCCGTAGAGGCCGCCCCGGCGCCCGACTCGGAAGTTCGTCGCGTAAAGATTGCCACTGAATTCGACATTGCCGCCTGGCACATCGAAAAGCTCGGCGATCGTGTCGTAGGCTTTATAATCGCCTCGGATGAAAACCCGAGAATTCGCAAAGGCTTGTTGAGCGACTTTCTGTTCGGCCATATAGGCTTTCTCAGCATCGGCGATCTGGGCTTGGTGAGCCGCTTCATCTTCATCGACCGGCGGAAGTTCTTCGCTCCCGGAATCGGAAGATTCAGCGCCCTCATCAGCCTTGGTTTCGCCTTCTTCAGCACTCGGAGCGCACGCATCTTCTTCTTTGTCTTCCTTATCCTCATCTTCGCTCGTCTCTTCCTCATCTTCGGCCGGTTTCGTCGCGATGACGTTGGCCTGAATCTGGGCGGAAGCGGCTTCTTTCTTCGGATCCTTGGGGAGCTCAATCGGCGCGTTGCCTTCTTCAAGATCGACCTGGCAAGGATAAGAAAGCCAAGCCAAAAGCGCGTTGAAATCCTCAACGATCCCCTTCATCGTCCCTTGGGAAAGCCCTTCGGGAATGAAGGCGTGAATCTTATTGGCGTCCCCAGGGACAAGCTGGAAAGGCGGAATCCCATGATAATGGGAGAGATACCAATCCTCAAA
Organism: Bacillota bacterium; assembly: GCA_036788815.1. Classification (GTDB taxonomy): domain Bacteria; phylum Bacillota_I; class Bacilli_A; order RFN20; family CAG-826; genus UBA4951. The sequence goes on along the minus strand of DAIQMS010000003.1, from coordinate 54,599 downwards.
GAGCTGGTCCACCGATTCGAAGCTTGGGGTCTCGGCGTAGGAAAAGCGCATCGCGTAATCGTATTTGACGCTCGACAGACCAGCTTGGAATTCCTCAAGGAGCGAGAACTCCCACGGGGTGTCCTTCCGGATGGCCATGATCACTTTTTTCGGGTTGGCGCTGTCGCGTCCGACCAATTCGAAATCCAAATCGAAAATGGAGGGATCGGCAATCCCCAAAGAATTTAAGAAACGAGCCATTTTGTTCTGCATAGAGGTTTACCGGAAAAGACTCACGATGTCTTTGATGGTGATCGCAATCGCGAAGACGAAGAGAAGGGCAAGACCGACCGCCGAAACAGTATTCTTGATCTTGTCATTGATCTTCCAAGGTTGATATTCTTTCGCAGCATTTGCCGTTTCAAAGGTTTTCTCACCCGAGGGTTCAACCACGGCTTCTGCTGGGGTCTTCTTGGCCTTCGCTTTTTCTTCGCGCTCCCACTTCTTACGCTTCGAGCCATTGACTGAACTCTCGATGATCGTCACCAAAAGCTGCCAGCCATCCAACCCAGGGAAAGGCAAAAGATTGAAGATCGCGAGGTTGAGCGAAAGATAGCCGCCATAGAAGAAGAACGTGCGGCCCCAGCCGATCTGAGCGCTTTCGGTATTGAGGAGTCCGCCCATCGCCACCACCGAGCCCAAATTCGAGAAATCAAAGGAGAAAATCGCTTTGAAGCCCTCGCCGATCCCGGTGAAATAACGGGAGTAGTAATAGCAGGCGTTCTTCAGGGCTTGGCCAAACGGCGCGTAATACTGGTAGGAATAGATCCAAAGGGTGTTGTTGCTGAAGGTGACGCTCTGGTCCACCACTTCGGTGGCAGCCGTATATTCATGGACGTTATTGACTCGGGCTTTGAATTGCTCGCGGACTGGCCGATCGGCGGTCTTATCGACACCGATGAAAGTCACCTCTAAAGAAAGCGAATCGCCTGCGGCAAGAACCCGTTTGCCCAAGACGTAATCCGGGAACGAGGTCAAACCCATCGCCTGATTGAGGGCGCTTGGATAGAACGCTTCCTTCTGGGGGAAGAAGGTCAAATTGTTGAGGAAGTTATTGTCATTGAGCGAGGTCGGGGTGAAGCAAGCGACATAGGAGGTTGTGACGCCTCCGTTGGTGATCTTGGCTTCAGGATCCACGACAAAATATTCGGTGTTGTTATTGGCAAAGCCAAACGGGCTGTAAACCCGGGTATTCTCATCGGGCACGGTGTAATTGCCGACGCTGCCTTTGACCCAGAAAGAATAGGCAACTTCGCCATGTTCGGAGGTATCGGCCAATTCTTGGCCATTCGCGTCGAGCCCGGTATAAACGAGCTGCGAGGTGTAATAGGTTTTGATGCAGGTCGCGTAAATGACGACGAAGACCATCGAGAGAAAGAAATTCACGAGAATGCCGGCCGAAAGGATCAAGGAACGTTTCCAAGCGGAAACGCCATTGAGGCTCCGCTCAGGCGGAACGACAACGCCCTCGGGGAGGTCAACGCCTTCGCCGAACATCGAGACATAGCCGCCCAAAGGAATGGCACGAATCGAGAAACGGGTTTCCCCAGTTTTCTTTTTCCAAGAGAGAAGCTTGGGGCCGAAGCCGATCGAATATTCGAGGCAATACACGTTAAAAGCCTTGGCCATGACCAAGTGACCGGCCTCATGGGCGGACACCAGGATGCCAAGCATGACGAGCAGGATGACGATCGTGATGAAGATTTGCATTATTTCGTTGACCCAGCGAATTTGCGGCGGACATAGATTCGCGTGAGCGAATCCGTCGTCAGAATATCCCGGAGGGTTGGCCTCATTATATTCGGAAAGTTGGCTAAAGCCAACGAACAGGCATGTTCAATGTCCAAGAAAGGGATTTTTCCTTCGAGGAACAGGTGAACTGCCTCTTCATTCGCCGCATTGAGGACCGTGGTTTCGATCCCGCCGTTCCGCAAGGCTTTGAGAGCCATCGGAACCGCCGGATAACGAACCGGGTCAAAGGCTTTGAAATGATAATCGCCGAAATCGTGGATTCCTTTTTCGTGGCGGACTTCAAAGGGGGCTTTGCCTTCGTAAAGGGCATAGGCGATCGGCCCGTGCATATCCGGCTTCCCCACATCGGCATAATAGGTCCCGTCTTTCATGAGAAGAAGCGAATGGACCTCGCTTTCGTCATGAAGGAGCACTTCGATTTTCTCGACTGGCCAATCGAAAAGATAATGAGCTTCGATCACTTCAAAGCCTTTGTTCATCATCGTGGCGGAGTCAATCGTGATTTTAGCGCCCATCTTCCAGGTGGGATGCTGAAGCGCCATCTCCGGAGTGACATTGGTGAGTTCGTTCCGCGAGAGCTTTCGGAAAGCGCCGCCGGAAGCCGTGATGACAAGGCGTTCGACATCCTCGCGTTTGACCTTCGAAAGGCACTTCGCCAAAGCGACGTGCTCGCTATCGATTGGATAAAGTTTTCCTTGGCCTTGGCCCAGAATTTTACGGATCAGTTCGCCTCCGACGACCAAACTTTCTTTGTTGGCAAGGCAGAGGATCTTATTCGCCCGCAAAGCGGTGAGGGAAGGAACGAGGCCCGAGAAGCCGACGAGGGCATTCTCGACCATATCGCAATCGCTCTCCTGAATCAGGCTTACCAGCCCATCATCACCCCAATAGATTTTGAGTGATCCATGGGCTTTTTGCAGGGATTCCGCGTCGTTCTCTTCTTCGACGCAAACCGCTTTGATCGTCGGGAATTGAGCGAGGATCCCTTCGATCTTCTCAACGTGATGCCCTACGGAAATACCGACGAGCTCAAACGAAGTCCTGTCGGCTTCGAAGAGGTCGAGCGATTGGCTTCCAATGTTGCCGGAAGCCCCGAGCAAAATGACTTTTCTCATATCACTTGACGAAGAAGTTCCATCCATTCGTGATGAAGATCAAAACAACGGCAGTGAAGATGCAGGTGAACATATCGCTTCCGACCCGGTCCACGATGCCGCCATGCCCTTTAAGGATATTGCCATAGTCCTTGATCCCGAAATTCCGCTTGATCATGCTGAAAGACAAATCCCCCAAATCGGAAATGAGCGGGAGAACGACCGCCAAGGCAGCGACCCAATACCAGGTGTCGCTTGTTAAAGTCGGCAGCATCGGGTAACCCAAGAAGGTGATGACCAAGCCAAAGATGAGACCAGAAACGGCTCCGATGATCCAGCCGCCGAAGAAGCCTTCCCACGTTTTATGAGGGGAAATCCGTTCGTTCATCTTGTGTTTGCCAAAAGCGCTGCCGACGAAATAGGCCCCGGCATCATTCATGGAGGTGATGAGAATCACGAAGAAGAGCAAGGCCGAAGAGCTCAGGTATTTGAAGAGATCCGTTAGAACCAAATCCGCTCCGCTGATCCCGCCATACCAATGGGTTTGGGCAGAGAAAGTCGGATTGCTGCCGAACATATAGAACGGATAATAACGGCAGAAGAAGAACGACTGGAATCCAAGGCCAAGAAGGATGGTAAAGGTAACAAAATAAGCCACATCCCCCCAGGAAAAGCTCTTGTCCAGAATGCCCATCAGGCAATAAAGGAAAATCGAGGAGGCAATCCCGACGATGGAGATATCCAAAGTCCGGAAATAGTTCTCCAAAGAGAACGTGTAATGCTGGCCGCTATGCCTCGCTTCGATCAACGCCCCGAAATTGCCCTTGAAGACAAACCAATAAACGTAAGAAAAGACCAACACATACGTCAAAAGATAGACATACCACTTGTAAGGCTTGTGGGGAGCCATGATCATCTCGGTCGTCGCCAAGGCGAGGAAAATCGCCACGATGCCAAAGAAAAGCCATTGGCCGACAAAGAAAGATGGAACAATAAGGACGATCAAAATCGCCGCGACGATAAGCCGGGAGCGAAGCGAGGCTTTCTGCTCGGGTGTAATCGGATTCATTTGGGGGTTGTGGTTACTCATTTTTTAGCCCGCCGAAACGGCGATTCCTTTCTTGGTATTCGCGTAAGCAATCGATGAAAGCATCCCGTTTGAAATCGGGCCACTTCACCGGGGTGAAGACAAATTCGGCGTAAGCGTTTTGGTAAAGGAGGTAATTGCTGAGCCTCTCTTCGCCCGAGGTGCGGATCATGAGATCGACATCCGGAAGATCCTTGACCCAGAAGTAATTCTTGAAGGTTGATTCATTGAGATCATCGAGGTTCAACTTGTCCTCTTTGTAGTCTACGGCAACTTTCTTCGCCGCCCGGACGAGCTCATCCCGCCCGCCATAGTTCAGGCAGATATTGATAATCCAATTCGTGTTGTTTTTCGTCCGATTGATCGCGTCAAAGCAAACGAGGCGCGTCTGTTCCCGAATTCGGCTGAGATCGCCCGAGACTTCGATTCGCGTTCCGACCGAATCGAGATAGTCGATTTGTTTATGGAAGAATTCCTCAAGATAATCCATCAAATGATCGATCTCGTCTTGGGGCCGATTCCAGTTCTCGGTGCTGAAAGCGTAGAAGGACATCGTCTTGATATGGAATTCCCGGCACACTTCAAAGAGTTCAATGATGCGATTGCAGGCTTCTTTGTGGCCTAAATATCGGGGCAATCCGCGCGCTTTGGCCCAGCGGCCGTTCCCATCCATGATAAAAGCGACATGGTCGCATTTTTTGGTTAAGACAAACGGCGCTTGCTTCACGGAGTTGATTATATATCAAAGAAGCGCTCGCCCGATACCCCTTATTTCCAAAAGACTTCCCAAAGGGAAGAAAAGCGGGGAAAGGCATCGGCTTTTTCTTTTCTTAGGCCGATTCCTGTGTAGAATGAATGCTATGAGCGAAGAAAAGAAAAACGAGACCCCGAGTGAGCCCAAAACGCCTGAGAGCGCTGTGACTCCGATTTCGGAGACGGTTCCTTCTATAGAAGATCAAACTCAAACGCTGACGGCGAAAAGCAAAAAAGGCCTGATCGGTTTTCTTGTCGCTTTAGGCGTCGTCGTTTCGCTCATGACCACCTTCTTGGCCATCGGTTTTACCGAAGCGAGCAAGAAGAATACGACCACCGAGCAAGCGGATGCCGGAACCCTCATCCAAGGTTTTTTCGATAAAGATGGCAAGAAAATCACCAAAGGCGGTGCTTGGGATTTCGTCTATATCAATGGAAGCACGCCTTCCTTTTCGCTCAAACTCGTTCAAGTCCTTTCCGAAGAAGCCACCACCCTCGTTCTCCCCTACGCTTGGGCGAATGAAGAGAGCGGCAATAATGCCTATTACGTCACCGGAAGCGAGGATTGCGCCTCGGGGAGCAACCTCTTCGCCCATGATGCCAAAGAAAAACAAATCACCGCGCTCTACGCGGAACGTTATTACACGAAAATCGGTGCCTATGCCTTCGAAGGCTTATCGTCTTTGACCACTTTCGCGATGGGCAATAGTTCCATTAGCGGGGCCACTTCCTCTTGGGGTGACTACGCCTTCAGCAAGAATCCGCTTTTGAGCAAAGTCGTTCTCCCGAACGTCCTCACGAGCCTCGGGGTAGGTGTCTTCTCCGAGTGCCCGCTTCTTTCGAGCGTCACCTATGGCGGAACGAAGAGCGATTGGGCCAAAGTCACCCTTGGTGAGAACTGGAAGGATGCCACGCTCAAAACCATCGTTTGCACGGATGGAAGCCTAAGCTTATAAAAACAAAACCCCATCAAACCGATGGGGTTTTGCATAGATTTCGCGAATCGAATCAGATCGTCATGATCTCTTGCTGTTTCTCGGCAAGGATCGCGTCGATCTTCTTGTTGGTGTCATCGACGATCTTTTGGATATCGTCTTCGACCCGTTCCTTGTAGTCGTCCGACATCGAATCGTCTTCCTTGAGCAAATCAAGGTAGTCGCGGCGGATGTTGCGGATCGCCACTTTGGCTTCATCCGAAAGTCCTTTGGCTTGCTTGGCGATGTCTTTGCGGACATCCTCGGTGAGCGGCGGGATGATGATGCGAATCGCATCCGCTTCGACTTGCGGGTTCACGCCGATATTGGCGGCGCCGATCGCCGCGGCGACCGTCTTGAGGTCTTCGCGGGAATACGGGCGAACGAGCAACTGACGCGGCTCAGGCATCGAAATGGCGCAGAGGGAAGAGATATCCATCTTGTCGCCATAGTAATCGCACATGATCCCCGAAAGGATCGCCGGATTGGCGCGGCCGCTCCGCAATTTGCGAAGGGCACCTTCGTACGACTCGATTGACTTGCCCATCTTGTCTTGGGCTTCTAACGCTAATGCATCCATAAATTCACTCCTTGGAGATTGTGCTCCCCAAATCCTTGCCTTGCAAGACATCCAAGAGGTTATTGGGGTTATCCATATTGAAGACGTGGATCACGACTTTGCTCTCTTCGAGCATCGCGACGGCCGTGAGATCCATGATCCCCAACTTCTTCTCGACGACTTCCTGATAAGTCAGGTGTTTGAGGAAATGGGCGTTCGGATTCTTGCGGGGATCGGAATCGTAGACCCCTTCGACATCGTTTTTGCCCATGAGAATCGCATCGGCTCCAACTTCAAGCGCCCGTAAGGTCGCCGCGCTATCGGTGGTGAAGAACGGATTGCCCGTTCCGCCGGCGAAGATGACGATCCGGCCGTTATTGAGGTGATGAACCGCTTTGCGGCGGATGTAAGGCTCGCAGACCTGCGGCACGTTGATGGACGACATCACGCGGGTGTCCAAGCCCTTCTCTTCGAAGGCGCTTTGAAGCGCCAGGGCGTTAATGATCGTGCCCAGCATGCCCATATAATCGCCTGTGGCTTGCTCGATGCCGACTTTCTCGGCGAGGCGGCCCCGCCAAATGTTGCCCGCCCCCACCACGACGCCGATATGGACGCCTAAGGCAGCGGCTTTGACGACCGTGTCCGCGATCGCCTGGAGCTTCTTCTGATCGAAAATCGTTTTGTCACCGCTGTCCGCGAGGGCTTCGCCTGACAGTTTGAGGATGACGGTTTGATATTTTGCTTTCATGGTTCTCATTATACAAAAAACGCGCAGGGTTGGTGCGCGTTAATTGCATTAGTTCTCTTGCGAGGGATCCTTGGCGATGCCTTCGCCGACTTGATAACGGACGAAGGAAATGACCTTGGCGCCTTTCTCCGTGAGGACTTGACCAACGGTCTTGCTCTCATCGAGAAGGTATTGCTGAAGCACGAGGCAGCTCTGTCCGAGGACTTTGTCGACCTTGGCTTCGACGATGTGGTCTTTGACCGCTTCGGGTTTGCTCTGAAGCTTCGGATCAGCCTTGACCTCTTCGAGGGCAACGGCTTTTTCACGAGCTCTCTCATCCGCCGGAACGTCTTTTAATTCAACGTAGAGCGGGGAGTTGGCCGCGATGTGCATCGCAAGCTGATTGGCGAAATCCTGATCGCCACCCTCAACGAGGACCGCCACCGAGATCTTGCCACCCATATGGATGTAAGAGCCAATGACTTGACCCGCTTTCGGGGTGATGATGGCGAAACGACGGAAATCGACTTTCTCGCCGACCGCAAGCGCGGTGTCTTGGAGAAGCTGGGCATTGGCTGCCTTGGCGGCTTCAAGATCTTTCGGCTCGTTTTCGAGCATCGAGGAGACAAGGCCGTTCGCTAACGCGATGAACTTGTCGCTGCCCGAGACGAAATCGGTCTCGCAATTGACTTCGACGAGCGCCGCTTTGCCGCATTTCGGGCAAACTTTGACGCGGGTGAGGCCTTCGGCGGCCGTGCGGTTGGCACGTTTCGCCTGCTTGGCGATGCCCTTTTCGCGGAGCCAGTCAACGGCCTTTTCGAGGTCATTGGCGTTCTCTTCGAGGGCGTGTTTGCAATCCATCATGCCCGCGCCGGTTCTTTCCCGGAGGGCCTTGATGAGTTCGATGGTATTCTTATCAGCCATTATTTATTGTCTCCTTCATCCTTGGCGTCGTCATCGGCTTTGGCGTCTTCCGGGACAGCGGCCGGGGCAACATTGCTGACCGGGGCGCCGTTCTGCGAAGCATAGCGAGCCTGACGCTCAGCCTGCATCTTGAGATAGCGCTCTTCGCGCTCTTTGCGTTGTTGACGAAGGGCGGCTTTGCGCTGCTCGTTCGCGATATCCGCGGAACGGATCGCATCCTTCATCGTTGCTTCTTCGCCTTGATCTTTGGTGTAAGCAATCGCGGTCTCGCCACCCTTGCTCTCGACCACGGCATCGGCCATGACCGCGACAAGAAGTTTGATGGCGCTCGGGGCGTCATTGTTGGACGGGATCGGGAAATCAACGGTCTCCGGATCATCGGAAGTCGAGCAGATGCCGAACACCGGGATGTTCAGCTTGCGCGCTTCGGCGACGGCGTTGTGCTCAATCGACGGATCGACAACGACAAGGGCCTGCGGAAGGCGCCGCATTTCTTTGATGCCTTCGAGGTTGCGCGAGAGTTTTTCTTTCTCTTTCTTGAGAATGGCGACTTCCTTCTTCGGCATCTTGTCCCAAGTCCCATCAGCCTCCATGGCTTCGAGATCTTTGAGATACTTGATGCGGCCGAGGATCGTGCGGAAGTTCGTGAGCGTTCCGCCGAGCCAACGGTGCGAGATATAGAAGCTGCCGCTCCGGGTAGCCTCATCGATGATGATCTGCTGAGCAGCCGGCTTGGTGCCAACGAAGAGCACTTTGCCTTCTTCATCGACGATCGACTTCAATTTCTTGTAAGCATCGTTGACGCAAGAGCAAGTCTTGGTCAAATCGATGATGTATATGCCATTGCGGGCTCCATAGATGAAACGGCCCATCTTCGGATTCCAACGGCGAGTCTGATGTCCGAAATGGACACCGGCTTCGAGAAGCTTCTTCATCGTCATGATCGGCGCGTTCGGGTCGTGCATGACCTGAGCCATCGTCGGTTGGGCGGCAGTTTGGGCAGCCGGCGCAGTAGCCGGAGCCGGGGCAGTCGCGACTGCCACAGTCTTTGTTTCGTCACTCATTTTGGTGACCTCCATTTGTTTAAGCCTCCCTCGTTTCGAACAGCTGACCACCCTTCCGATTTTTAAGCATTTTCGCCCAGAAGGGAACACGGCGCTGAATCCGCGGGGTGCGTATTAACTGTTTCCGTAGGAAAACAGCCGAGGAGGATTATACCATCGAGAAGACGAGAAAAAAAGCGCCAGTTTGGGCGTTTTTGGGCTTTTTTGAGGACAAAATCGAAAAAGAAGACGGATGGCCGAGGAAAAAGAGCTATTTCTTCCCATTTCGCGGGAAGTGCTCTTCATATTCTTGCTTCATCGCCTTTGCACTCACATGGGTATAGACCTGAGTGGTGTTGAGTGAGGCGTGGCCGAGGAGTTCCTGAATCAAGCGAAGATCGGCTCCCCCTTCGAGAAGATGGGTGGCGAAGGTATGGCGGAGCTCATGGGGATGGAGGCCATAGTAGATCCCGGTTTTGCTTTGGACTTCCTCGAGGATGTATTCGAGACCCCGAACCGTCAATTTCCGGCCGTTATTCGAGACAAAGAAAGCATCGACCGGAATCGGGTTCTTCCGATGGGCCAATAAGGAATCCCGTTGGTTTTTGAAGTAGTAATCCATCGCGATCTTGGCGGTTTCGCTAAACGGAACGAGCCTTTCCTTCCGCCCCTTGCCGAAAACCCGGATCATTCGGGAGCGGTAATCGATCTGGCGGTAGGTGAGATTGACCAGTTCGCTGGCCCGCATGCCCGAGGCATAAAGAAGTTCAAGGATCGCCTGATCGCGGACTTTGAGCGGATCGGTGCGTCTCGAATTGGCGTTAAAAAGCGCTTCGACTTCCTCGAGGGTCAAGGCCTTGGGATAGCGAATCGGCTTCTTGGGCGCATGAACCATGCTGAAGGGGTTGATGCTCACGTAGCGGCGCTTGACCGCAAAGGCGTAAAAACCTCGGAGGGCCGACATCCGTCTTTGGCAGCTTCGGGCTGAGATCCCTTTACCGAGCTCTTCGGCGAGCCAGGTCCGGACCGTTTGTTTCTTCGCGTCGGAAAAGGTGACTTCGTTGGTGGCGAGAAAAACGAAAAACTTATCGATGTCCCGCTGGTAGGAATCGATTGTTTTCGGGGAATAACCCCTTTCGTAGCTCAGGTAATCGAGATATTCCTGCTCGGCCTTATTCATTCGCCTCTCTCCCATACGATTCTATCGCACGGAGCGAAGTGACGACAGTTTCTTCGCGGTTCTCTTTCTTCGAAGTGGGCATGAGGGCCCAATTGGCATTCATCGGCTCGAAATAGGCGCTTGAGGCATGAAGGATGTAGGCGATAAGAGCGCCCAAAACGGTCTCCTGAGGGACCGGAAGGAAGCGTTTGCCTTCCAGTTTTCGATAGACATTAATGCCTGCGACGATTCCAAGGGCGGCGCTTTCGACGTAGCCTTCGACGCCCGAGAGCTGGCCAGCGATGGTCAAATGAGGTGCTTTTTGCAGGGATAAATCCTCTTGGAGCACTTTGGGGGCATCCAAGTAGGCATTCCGGTGCATGAGCCCATAGCGGAGAAACTCCGCATGCTCGAGGCCCGGAATCAATGAAAAGACCCGTTTCTGCTCCGGATAAGTCAAATTGGTTTGGAAGCCGACTAGGTTGTAATAATCCCCGAGGACGGTATCTTGGCGAAGCTGGGCGACGGCGTAGGGCATCGGGTGCTCTGGCGTCTCAAGGCCAAACGGCTTGAGCGGGCCATGGCGAAGCGTCTCGATGCCTCGGGCGGCCATGACTTCAAGCGGCAGACAGCCTTCGAAATAATGGGTGTCAAATTCGTGAACGAGGGCTTTCTTGGCGCCGACGAGCTCCGTCACGAAGGTGGTGTATTCCTCGCGGGTGAAAGGGCAATTGATATAGGCGCTATCCCCCTGCTCAAACCGGGATTTGTAATAGGCTTTCGAGAAATCGATCGAACTCTTGGCGATGATCGGAGCCGAGGCGTCGAAGAAGGAAAGGCTCTTTTCGCCAAGCAAACTCTGAAAGGATTCCAAAAGGCCTTGGCTAGTAAGCGGGCCGGTCGCGATGATCGTCTCCCCCGAGGTAGGAAGGTTCAAAACATCTTCTTCATGGACGTGGAAGAGCGGAAAGGATTTTAGTTTCTCCGTGATGGCTTTGGCGAAAAGATCGCGGTCGACCGAAAGGGCGTTCCCCGAAGGGACTTCACTTATTTTGGCTGCTTCCATCGTGAGCGAATCGAGCTTGCGCATCTCTTCCTTGAGGAGCCCGCAGGCATTGTCGAGACGAGCGCTCTTGAGGGAATTCGAGCAGACAAGCTCACCGAAATAAGGCGTCACATGGGCTCCGTCATCGACCTTCGGCCGCCGCTCAAAAAGCTCGACGGCATAGCCTTTCTTCAAAAGGAAAAAGGCGGCCTCGCTGCCCGCGAGGCCCCCTCCGATGATCGTGACGCTTTTAAGCGCCGTCATTTTTTCTCCTCGCCCTTTTTGGATTTATCGTCAATCCACTCGTGATAATGGCATTTCGGGAAGTTGGTGCAGCCGAGGAAATCGACTTTGCGGCCGCGTTTGACGACCAAGTGACCCGTCTTGCATTGCGGGCAGGGTTTGACCCAATCCGCTTCGGTGTAAGTCTTTTTCTCCGCCGCCGGTTTATTCTCCTGGCCTTTGATATAGTGGCAGGCAGGATAGCCGCTGCAGGCGATGAACGTATTGCCCTTCCGGTCTTTGCGCTCGACGAGCGGTTTCCCGCATTCCGGGCACATTTCGCCGGTCTCTTTCGGGGCGACTTTCGGCTCTTTCTTGATGTATTTGCACTTCGGATAGTTCGAGCAGGCGATGAAAGAACCATAACGGCTCTTCTTCACCACGAGCGGCGAACCGCAAAGAGGGCACATCTCGCCCGTCGGCTGGGCCGGATCCTTATACATCTGATCCTGAACCTTGAGGAATTTCTCGATGAACGGCTTGTAGAATTCGTTCATGGCTTGGAGTTTGGTCTCCTTGCCCTCTTCGATCTCATCAAGCTTGTCTTCCATGTTGGCCGTGTATTCGGTCGAAACGATCTCCGGGAAGTACTTATTGAGAACCAAAGTGGTCCGTAAGCCAGTCTCGGTCGGGGTGATAATGCCGCCTTTGGAGGTGACATAGCCACGGTCGATCAAAGTCTTGATCGTCGAAGCATAGGTCGACGGGCGACCGATGCCTTTTTCTTCCATCATCTTGACGACCTTGGCTTCGCTGTAGCGGGCCGGGGCCTTCGTGTATTTCTGCTCAGGGTCGACTTTCTCGACGCCATAGCTCTCGCCTTGTTTGATCTCGGGCAAAAGCTTCGTGTCGTCATCCTCGAAGTCGCCATAGATCGCCTCATAGCCTTTGAACAAGGTCCGGGTGCCGGTGGCCTTGAAAACGAGGCCATTCGCGCCAAAGAGGGCGGTCGTCTGCTCTTCGATCTTATCTTTCATGAGCGAGGCCAAAGCCCGGTCATAGATCAAACGATAGAGCTTGGCTTCGTCGGGTTCGACGTAACGGGCGACGAGATCCGGAGTCCGGTGGGTGCCGGTCGGACGGATGGCTTCGTGGGCGTCTTGAACCAAATCGCTCTTCTTCCCGGTCTTGATAAAGCCGAGGTAATCAGGGCCGAACTTCTCCAAGATGAAGGGCTTGGCGTGCTCGTAATAAAAGTCTTCGCTCAAGCGGGTCGAATCGGTACGCATATAGGTGATCAGGCCAACATGCTCGCCATTGATGTCCATGCCTTCGTAGAGGCGCTGGGCGATCGACTGGGTCTTGCTGGTCGAGAACTTATAACGGTTGTAGGCTTCCTGCTGCATCGTCGAGGTCGTGAACGGAAGCTTCGAGGGAACGCTCTTCTTCTCGGCTTCGACCGAGAGGACGGAAAGGCTCTCGCCAATCCGCTTGAGAATCGCATCCGCTTCTTCTTTATTATGGATTTCGGCGGTTTTGCCATCGATCTTATCGAGGGTGGCGCTCACCGTCTTGCCATTGAGGGTCAAGTCCACATCGATCGTCCAATATTCTTGCGGGACGAAGGCTTTGATCTCGGCGTCGTTATCGCAGATCATCTTGAGGGTGACGCTTTGAACGCGGCCGGCCGATTTGCTCGACATCTTCTTCTGAAGCAAGCTCGAAAGCTTGAAACCGATGATCCGGTCGTACATCCGGCGGGTCTCTTGCGAGTTGACGAGATTCATATCGATATGCGACGGCGCCTTGATCGCGGCTTCGATCGCCGGCTTCGTGATTTCGTGGAACTGGAGTCGCTTCGTCTTTTCGACATCGAGCCCTAAAACCTGGGCGAGGTGCCAGGAAATGGCTTCTCCCTCCCGATCAGGGTCGGTTGCCAGAATGACCTCATCGGCCTTCGAGGCCGCGTTTTTCAGATCTTTGACGATGCCGAGTTTGCTCGGAGTGATGACGAAATCCGGCTTGAAATCATTGTCGACATCAATGCCGAGACCGCCTTTTCCTTTCGTCGAAAGATCCCGAATATGACCTTGGGAGGCCATAACCTTGTAATCGCCGCCCAGATAGTGGGCGATCGTTTCGCATTTCTTTGGTGACTCAACAATAACCAGTTTCATGGAAGTTCCTTTTTTCGCGGTTTAATATAGGGACGAAAAATCGCCTTGTCAAATAATGCGGCTCGCTTTTCCTTATATATAAATAAGAATATTTATAAGGGCAAAAGGTAAAGATTTACTCCTCTTCTTTTTCCGGGGGCGTATAACCCATGAGCAAATTCGCGTCGTCGAGGTTCTCGATCATGGCCGCGCCTTCCTTGATCAGGATGTTGCACGCGCTGTCGGCATCCGCCTGGTAAGGGACGCAGCCGATCTCCTTGGTGAAGCCGAGGGCATAGCCGACCGTGATGAGGGTCCCGCTCTTTTTGGAAGCCTCCCCCACGATGATGCCTTTCGAGGCGGCCGCCACGATCCGATTCCGATGGGGAAAGTGCTCGCCATCGGGTGGAGTCCGAAAAGGATACTCGCTGATGACAAGCCCTTCTTTCTTGAGCCGCTCGTAAAGCGGCACGCTCGAATCGGGGTAGCAGCGGTCGATTCCGCACCCAAGCACCCCCACCGCCTTCCCGCCGGCATCGAGGGCGGCTTCGGTCGCCGCGGCATCGATCCCCATCGCAAGCCCGCTCACGATCACGAAGCCTTCTTTGGCCAAGCCACCCGCCAAATTCCGGGCGCACTCAAGCCCATAGGGACTCGCCAAGCGCGAACCAATATAGGAAACACACTTGTTTTCGTCCTTCAAGAGACTGATATCGCCCCGATAAAAAAGGACCAAAGGCGGCCGAAAGCAATGCTTAAACGATTCGGGATAAGCCTTATCGATCAAGGTCACATAGGGGCAATCCACCGCCTTGACGGCCTTCTCATCCGCCTCTGAGCCAAAGCATTCATGGCTCTTGACCCCCTGGACCATCTTGTCCCAATCGCCCTTGTACTTCAAAGCCAACGCCACCAGCGCTTCCTGACCTGTCATAAAAAAACACCTCCACATATCTAGTAGGGTGTTTTTGGGCTTTTGTGCCCTAGAAAAGCGTTTCCTGCTTCAAATAATAATCGCTCACCGGACGGAAAGTCTTGCGGTGAACCCCCTCAATCGGCCCATATTTCCTGAGCGCTTCGAGGTGGAGAGCGGTTCCGTAGCCCTTATGTTTCTTAAAACCATATTCCGGGTATTTTTTATCGAGCTCGTCCATATAGCGGTCCCTTGAGACCTTGGCCAAAATGGAGGCCGCAGCGACATTGAGGCATTGGGCATCGCCTTTGATCATCGAGATCAAGGGCTTGTTTGGATGGTGAAGCGGCACGTCATCGGTGATGATGAGATCATAGGGAGCGTTAATCAAGGTGAGCGCCTTCTCCATGATCCGTTTATCCGCTTCGAGAATGTTGTATTTGTCGATCTCCTCAACGCTCGCGGAGACGACCGCGTAAGCTAAAGCGTTTTTGATGATCACGTCATAGAGGGCTTCCCGTTTCTTGGGGCTCAGCTTCTTCGAATCGTTGATCTCCTCATTCTCGTAAGAAGGATCAAAGACCACCGCCGCGCAATAAAGAGGGCCTGCCAAAGGGCCGCGTCCGGCTTCGTCAAGCCCGACGATGAGTTTGACCTCGGGCGAATAGAACTCCCGTTCTTTGACGAGCATCAGCAATCCTCAAGGCTGAGACGGCCCAATAAGCCATCTTGATAATCTTTGAGCAAGGACAAGGCCGCTTTATCGAGCGACGGGACGCCGCCTTGGAGCAAATAGCCCCGCTTCTCGGCGATCGTTTGAAGGACCGCGTCGACATCAACCCCTTCGAGGTTGGCGATTCCGTAGCGGTTTTGCAAAGAGCAAGGATAATTTTGACGGAGATAAGCCAACAAAGCCCGGGCCAAATCGTCATTGGGCAGCACTTCTTCTTTGATCGAGCCCAATAAGGCGAGCCGCACCGCTTGGGAGCCATCCGGATAGTTCATCGGGAGGATCCCCGGGGTATCGAGCAAAACGAAATCGTTGGAGAGACGGATCCATTGCTCCGCCCGGGTCACGCCTGGCCGGTTGGCCACCTTGACGACATTATGGCCGGCGAGGTTATTGATGAGAGTGCTTTTGCCGACGTTTGGGATGCCAGCGATCAAGAGGCGAAGAGGCTGGGGCTTCATCCCCATTTTCTTTTCTTTTTCCCGTTTCTTTAAGACCAAAGGTTCCGCCAAAAGCGTCAGCCGCTTGAGCAAGCTTTCGCGCTTAAGATCCCCGGCCAAGGCCGGCAGGTTCTTCGTCTGATAATAGCCAAGCCACCGCCCGGTCACTTCCGGATCGGCCCAGTCGGATTTGGAGAGCAAAAGAAGATGGGGCTTCTCGCCGATCATCTTCTCGAAGACAGGGTTTCGCGACGAAAGGGGGGCTCGGGCGTCCGCCACCTCCACCACGATGTCACAGGCTTTGATGAAAGGAGCGAGGTTATCGAGCGCTTTGGCCATGTGGCCCGGGAAATAATGAACGTTCTTCTCTTGGATCATAGCCACTCCAGTTGCCAAGGCATCTTATAAGAATTCCATAAGGCATGGTATTCCGATTTCGTCTCGCTGTAATAACGGAATGAACAGCGCCCGATCACCGTGACCGCCCGACCTTGGATCGCATCGCCCGGGATTGCCCCGAGGGCCCTGGAATCGTTCGAGTTGCTGTTGAGCCGATTATCGCCGCAGACGAAATATTCGTCTTTGCCTAAGGTCATTCCGAGCTCGGAGGTCCAGGCTTTGCCCGCGCCCTGGGAGACCGTCTGTTTCTTCCAATCCGGATTGATCGCAATGCCCGGGTCAAGGAAGCTCTGAGATTGCAGCTCAAACTTGGATGTCGATTCGTTCAGAAGATAGAGATCGCCCGAAGCATCGAAACGGAAGGTCTCGCCGGGAAGGGCGATCAGCCGTTTGATCTTAAGATCGGGCACCTGGCCGTTATCGAGGGTGCTCTTGACGACGTAATGGCCGTCGGAATTGAGTTTCATGTCGTCCTTGAAATAGGTGACGACGATGTCGAAGCGCTTGAGATTCTTGAGGTAATCCCCTTTGCCATCGAACATTCCATAGTCGCAATAATACGTGACCGAGGAATTGGTGAAATTCTTCCATTGATAAAGAACGCCAAGGCTGTCGTTGGCCCCGCCGGTATGGACCGTTCCATCGGCCCCGATCGCGTAGGCGGTGTTATTGAGGGTCGGATACATGCTCATGCCATTCACGAAGAAGGTCGAATAACGGGTGTAATCGTAGGTGATTTGGCCCGAGATGGAAAGAACAAGGGTGAAAAGGACGAGGAGCAAACTCTCGCCGATGATCCCGAAAACCCGTTTCGTTTTGCTCTTCTTCTTGCTCCCTAAGGCCGAGAGCTCGCTTTCCGAGGTGATGACATCATGCTGAAGCATACCGACAAATTATAGGGTCGGGTTGCTCGTAACGCAACGCGCGAGCGTAAAAAAGACTTCCTTATTAGGGAAGTCTTCTTGTCACTAGAGTGGATATTACTTAGCGTCTTTAGCGGACGCTTCGACTTGCTCCACGTCTTTGATACGGGCGGCCTTGCCTTGAAGGTTGCGCATATAGTGGATCCGAGCCCTCCGAACGTGGCCGGGCTTCACAAGTTCAACCTTGCTCAGCGCGGGCGAATTGAGAGGGAAGGTGCGTTCCACACCGATGCCGCTGGAGATTTTGCGAACCGTGAAGGTCTCGCTCACACCATGGCCCCGGCGCTGAATGACAACGCCTTCGTAGACCTGAATGCGCTCCTTCTTGTTTTCGATAATCCGGACATACACCCGAATGGTGTCGCCGCTCGAAAACTCAGGAATGTCGTGCCGAATCTGACGGGAAGTAACGTCTTCAACGAGATGAGTATTCATTGAATTTCTTCCTCCTTCGGTAATGGTTTCTCTTCAGGTTCATGGCTTGTGACAAAGTCAGCGGAGCCTGCGTAGCGTCCTAAAGGACGCGATAGTTATCATAGTCGCGAGAGCGTTTGAAAGCAAGGGAAAAAGCTAGGCGTTCAGGGTGTAGACCCAAGCCACGGAATTCGAGAGGGTGTGCGAAACGGTGTAATCGACATTGATCACATCCACGAAACGATCGAGACTGCCCGATTCTTTGCTGACCAAAAGCCATTTGGGCTGCGTTTTGCCAGGCAAATCGCCGGAAAGATAATTGCGCACCTCGCCTTCGACGGCAGGATTATCGCGACACCAGTTTTTCTGGAAAGCCAAATAGCGTTCATTCACCACGAAATCGCCTTGGATATAGAAGGCGCAATCGAGATCGATGGCGAAAACACTGCCTTTTTCGCCCGCCCCCTGTTCTTTCATCGCCACGATTGTTTTCGCCATCTCCTGAGTCTCGCTATAGGAATAGCCGTTGAGGCCTTCCGGAGTGTAGTAAACGATGCTGAAATAGCCAAGATCCCCCGCCAAGAAAATAACCAAGAACGCGCTGACGAAACGGAGGGAAGCCCCCACTTTGATCTTCGGCCAATGGCTGAAGCCATAAAGGAGGGCCAAACTGACGAAGCCAAACCCGGACTGGAAATAATGCCCATAGCCCAAGATCACGAAGAAAATCAGATCGGCGGCCACCCCGACGAAGAAGAAAAAGAAGCTCAAATCGCCTTGCTCAGGCACCTCGCGGCGCTCAAAGAAAAAGAATAAGCCGAGCAAGGCCGCGACGGCCAACGCTTCGATTTTGTAGCCCCAGACGAGAAGGGTGATACCCGAGAAGGAATTCAAAAGATAGGAGAAACTCTGGACGAAGATCGCCTTGACCATCAAATCCTCAAAGCCTTGGGCGATCGCCAAAGGATAGAAGATCGCAAACGGAATCGCGCAGCCCGCGATCGCGATCAAGGCATTCTCCAAGAGGGCGAGGAACTGCCGATGCTTGAGGCTGTAAATCAAGAAGAAAAAAGCCCCTAAGGCGCCATAGATCCCATCGACGGGCCGGGAATTGAGAGCCAACCCGACATCGAGTCCCATCGCGAAGGAGCCCAGCAAGAAGGCCCGGGGCTTTTGCTGGACGATCCCGAAAACGTAAGCGCTCGCGAAGAGCGAAACGAACGGCAAAACCCATTCGCCTTCGAGGTTGCCTTCGAGAATGCAGGCCTGAAGCGCGATGAAAATCAAATAGAAGGCCACCCGATAACGGCGCTCAGCCCCGAAAAGAAGCCGGATGCTCGGTAGGAGGATCATCAAGTCGGCCCAATAGAAAACGATCTCGAGGAACCAGATGCCATAACGGCCGCCGATCCAGAGCCCGATCAAGTCAATGGCAAGATGATAAAGACCTTTATGATCAAAGAAGTCGACATAAGGAACCCCGCCATTCAGCCAAAGCGAGGCGCAATAACGGAAGAGGTTGCTATCGAGGTTCATCCCCGAGGAGTTTTCGCCCAGATAGATCGGCGAAAGACTCATCGAGCAAAATAAGGCGATGAAGAGGGCGACAAATAAGGCGATCACCGCATCATAAAGATGGGGATGCCCAAGAGAAAACCGATGGAGATTGCTGAGTCCTTTCATGGTTAAAGATTATACACAATTCATCACGAAAAAAGAAAGACATCGAAAAGGGCCTCTGAAGCCCCATTCCCACCCGAAGGTTCGCTTACGAAGATGTGGCAAGCGTTTTTACTTGACAGACTATCCCTATTCACGTAAGATATCGCATGGAAAAGGAGAACAATTACCATGTCTGTTAAAATCAGATTAACCCGCATTGGCCGTCATAAGGACCCCTTCTACCGCATCGTTGCCGCTGATTCTCGTTTCGCCCGCGATGGACGTTATATCGAGCAAATCGGCACCTTCGATCCGGCAATCGGTGAAGAAAAAGCCGATATCAATGAAGAGTTAGCCCTAAAGTGGCTCAACAAAGGCGCCACTCCGAGCGACAGCGTTCGTGCCATGTTCAACCGCAAAGGCATCATGGACAAGTACGCCAAAGCCAAAGTGAAACCCGCCGCCAAGAAAGAAGCCAAGTAATCATGATCGATTATGAGAAAGTCATCCACGGACTCATCGATCCGCTCGTGGAAAAGCCCGACTCCATCATGATCCGCGAACTTCCGGGCGGAACCGACAAAGACGTCACGGTCCTCATCGTCGCTGAAGATGATGACACTGCCCGCCTCATCGGCAAGAAAGGGGCCGTTGCCAATGCCCTCCGCGAAGCCGTCGGCGTCGCCGGCAAGGCTGACAACTCCAACCTTCGCATCCACTTGAAGTTCGAAAGCTTCGACGAAAGCGAAAAGAAAGGTGACGACGCGGAGTAATCCGCGCCGTTTCTTTTTATGGAATACGTTCGGTTAGGCCAAGTCAGCAAAACCTTCGGACTTGAGGGGCAGGTCCGAGTCTTTTCCTTGACCGATTTCGCTTCGGAACGCTTTAAGGTCGGCATGAAGGTCTCACTTCTTGATGAGAAAACCAATGAGCGGAAGGACTTCACGATTCGGAGCTTCCGCGATTCCGGCGATTCGTATTTCCTCGGCTTCAAAGAAATCCCGACTATCGACGAAGCCGAGAAAATCATCGGTGACTATGTCGAAGTCGATAAGGCCACCGCTCCGCTCCCGAAAGGCTATTACCGCCTTCAGGATCTCAAGGGCTGCACTGTCCTTGACGGCTCGAAGAAAGTCTTAGGCAAAGTCAGTGACATCCTTTCCTACGCCCCCACCAAAACCTTGGTGGTCGCCCGCGAAGGAAAGAAGCCATTCTACGTGCCGTTCGTGAAGGACGAATTCATCCTTTCCGTTGACATCGCTAAAAAAGAAATCACGATTAAAGTGATGGATGGGCTTTTATGAAAATCACGATCCTGACCTTGTTCCCCGAGATGTTTGAGTCCTTTTTAGGCAACTCCATCATCAAGCGGGCCATCGCCAAAGGGGTCGTGAGCATCGAATGCAAGAACATCCGCGACTATACCTTAGACAAATACCACCGCACCGACACCCCGCCGATTGGCGGAGGCGCTGGGCTCATTGAAAAATGCCAGCCGATCGTCGATGCGATCAAAGCGGTGAAGACCCCCACCTCGCACGTGGTTCTTTTCTCCGCCCGGGGATCGACCTATAACGAAGCAAAAGCCAAAAGCTTCGCCAAAATGGACCATTTGGTTCTCGTCTGCGGCCATTACGAAGGGGTCGACGAACGGGTCAACGCCTATTGCGACGAGCTCCTTTCGATCGGCGACTACATTCTGACGGGGGGTGAAGTGCCCGCGATGGCGGTCACCGATTCGGTCACCCGGCTTTTGGAGGGGGCGATCGCCTCCGAGAGTCTAATCGATGAATCCTTCAACCAGCCTCTTCTCGAATATCCGCAATATACCGAGCCCTACGATTACGATGGGCAGAAGGTTCCGGATATCCTTTATTCCGGGAACCACGAAGCCATCGCCAAGTGGCGCAAGAAACAATCGCTCGCCCTCACCCAGCAATATCGGCCCGATCTCTTCAAAGAATTGACGCTTGATAAGAAAGACCTCAAGCTCCTCAAGGAACTCGAAAGCGGCGATACGCCCGATTGGGAAAAGAAAGCCCTCGAAAAAGGGCATAAGTTCATCAAGAAAGACTAAGCCTTCTTCGGAAGGCTTTTTTCTTCAGCCTTTAAATCAAAGCACTCGGCACAAGAGCCCCTAAAATCGGCTCCCCCGCTTTGCCATTCGCCGTGAAGAAAATCATGGCCAGGCGTTTGCCCGTCCGTTCCTTGCTCTTGGAGAACTCGTCTCGGACATCTTCGACCAGGGCATCTTTCGGGAGATAGAGATAACGTTCATTCGCGTGTTTCTCAAGCGGAAGGAATGCCAAGAAATCCTTCATTCGAAGATCATCGGATAAAGCGAGTTTTCCTTTTTGGATGAGATAAGCGGTCAATACCTCTTCGCTAAAAACGCCAACGAGCGCGTTATTTTCCATGACGGGCACGTGGGAGAAGCCCCGCCGCATCATGATTGAAAGGACGGCAGAGAGATTCTCGGAGAGGCCTACCACGAAAAGGTGGCCCAAAGGAATCGCGTGATCGATCGCTTTCGGCGGATTCTCGACGTAACGGATTGCTTTCTCAAGCGCGTCCAAGAGCTTAGGATTCACTTCCGCGAGCTCTTCCCCGTCCACCTTTTCGACATGGACCAAGGTGTTCCGAAGCTGACGGATGGCATCCAACGCTTCCGCAAGCTCGTTATCCTCTTTCGAGGAAGAATGGGCGAGTTTGCTCGAGAGAAAACTGATGGCTGAGGAAGTCCTGTCTTCAATGTGGTAACGTTCGCGGCACGATTCGTCCAAATGATTGAAGAGATCGAGAAAACGGGGGTTATTGCTCATTAACGGCCTCCGAAGCCTGGCGGAATCTTCCCCGACTTCTGGTATTGCTTCATCTGCTTCATCATCGCTTTTGACTGTTCCCACTTCCGAATCACCCGGTTCACGTCGGCGTTGGTCTTGCCACTGCCTTTGGCAATCCGGTTCTTCTCGCTGTATTTGAGAGTCTCCGGATGCCGTCTTTCATAGGGGGTCATCGAATTGACGACCGCTTCAAAGGACTTCATCTCGGCGTTAGCCTTGTCTTTCTGCTCATCGGTGAGATTCGGCATCCCGGGGATCATCTTGGCGATCGCGCCCAAAGAGCCCATCTTCTGGACCATCTTCATCTGCTTGAGCATATCGTCGAGGGTGAACTCGCCCTCGAGCATCTTCTTCGATTCTTTCTCGGCGGTCTTCTCGTCCATCACCTCTTTGGCTTTTTCGACCAAGGAGACGACATCGCCCATCCCGAGGATTCGATCGGCCATCCGGTCCGGATAGAAGATATCGAGATCGGTGACTTTCTCGCCGACGCCGGCGAACTTGATCGGAAGTCCGGTTAGATATTTGATGGATAAGGCCGCGCCGCCTTTAGCATCGCCATCGAGTTTGGACATGATGACACCGGTCAAATGGACATCGGTGTTAAAGGCATTCGTGACGTTGACCGCGTCTTGGCCCGCCATCGCATCGACGAGAAGCAAGGTCTCTTCCGGATGAACCGCTTTCTGGATGTTTTTGAGCTCATCCATCAATTTGGCGTCAATCTGCAAACGGCCGGCGGTATCGAGGATCAGAAGGTCGTAGCCTTCCGCAATTGCCCGCTCCTCGGCTTTCTTGGCGACTTCGACCGGATCGACATCGGTGCCCATCTCAAAGAAATCGACCCCGATTTGTTTGGCCAGAGTCCCTAATTGCTCGATGGCGGCAGGCCGATAGACGTCAAGCCCGGCGAGCAAGACTTTCTTGTTGAGTTTGTTCTTATGAAGATAAGCGAGTTTGCCCGCGCTCGTCGTTTTGCCCGAGCCCTGCAAGCCCACGAGCATGATGGTCGTTAAGCCTTGCTTTGCGTAAGAAATCCCGGTATTGTCGGCGCCCAAAAGCTCGACGAGTTCATCGTGGCAGATCTTGATGAGCATCTCCGAGGGATTGACCTTGAGAAGGACATCTTGGCCCATCGCCTTTTCCTTCACGTCTTCGGTGAAGGCTTTGACGACTTTGTAGTTCACATCGGCTTCGAGGAGGGCGATTCGGATCTCCCGGAGGGCCGAATCCATATTCTCTTCGGTGAGTTTGTCCTGACCGCGCATCTTCTTGAAGACGGCTTGGAATTTATCGGCTAGGGATTCAAAGGCCATGGTGAATGTACTCCTCTAAAGCCGTTAAGGCTTTGGTTTTCGTCGGTTCGTCTTTCGCGTTCTCGACATCAAGGGATAAGCCCTCAAGCGTCTTTTTCTTTTGGAGCAACCCCACTTCTTTCTCGGCTTCCTCGAGTTTGGCGTAGCCCTTTTTGAGGGCGTCATTGACCGCGGCGCGCGAGATCTTGCGATTCTCGGCGATTTCGCTCAGGGAGAGATCGTAGAGATAATAATCGGAATAGACATCCTTCTGGGCCGAAGTCAGAAGCCCTTTATAGGCATCGTAGAGAGCGGTCGCTTCCTCCCGTTTACGAAGAATCTCGTCGTTCATGCTGCCTTTTCCTCGCCGACGAGAAGGGCATGGAGGTATTCATCGAGGTCGAATTCCTCGAGATCATCCATTTTCTCGCCAAGCCCGATGAAGCGGACGGGCACGCCAAAGGCATCGCGGATCGAAAGGATGATGCCGCCTTTCGAGGTGCCATCCATCTTGGTGATCACAATGCCCGTGAGGGTTGAAACGTCTTGGAAGGCCTTGGCTTGCTCGACGCCATTTTGGCCCGTCGTCGCATCGATGATGAGGAAGGTCTCGTGCGGGGCATTCGGGATTTCGCGGGAAAGGACCCGCTTCATCTTCGAAAGCTCGGCCATGAGGTTGCTCTTATTCTGAAGGCGGCCGGCCGTATCGACGATCATGAGATCGATCTGGTGCTCTTTCGCGTATTTGGCCCCATCGAAGCAAACGCTCGCCGGGTCACCATTTTCTTGGCCGGTCACGATCGGGCAGTGCAGCCGGTCGGCCCAGACTTTGAGCTGTTCCACCGCGCCGGCCCGGAAGGTATCCGCGGCGACGAGAAGAATGCTCTTCCCCTGCTTTTGATAACGGTAGGCGAGTTTGGCGATCGAGGTTGTTTTGCCCACTCCGTTCACCCCTTCGACCAAGAGGACGGTCGGGCCGTCTTTGACGAATTGGATGTCATTCACGATCGAGGAGCCGCTTTCGACATAATCGACGAACATGAGGTCAATCAAGGCCTCATTGATGGCCTGGGGATCCTTGATCCCTTCTTTTTTGGACTTCTCTAAGAGGCTCTCGACCAATTTGAGGGTGAGGGCGACGCCGACGTCCGCTTCGATGAGAATCTGCTCGAGCTCTTCGAAATAGTCGGCATTCACTTCTTTGTAGCGTTTCGAAAGCTCTTCGAGCCTCGAGGCGAAAGCGGCCCGGCTCTTGGCGAGGCCTTTCTCGTATTTCTCGCCGGCGGGAGTCTCTTCCTTTTTGGCGAATTTGTTTTTGAGATAAGCGAATAAACCCATAGTTAGTGTTTCCTCTTCGTTCCGAAGTCTTCATCGTAGCCTTCGATGGCAGTCTCGGCCATCTCGGCGGAGGTGTAGATTTCCTGATCGAGCCCGAGCGAAAGATGCTTGAGGGCCTCTTTGGCCGCCTCAACCTCGGCGACTTGCTTGCTTGAGCCGGTGCCGCGCCCGAGTTCCGAGCCTTCGAAATAAACGGCGCAGGTGTAGCTCCGAGCGTGGGCGGGGCCTTCTTCGGCGATCGTCTTGTAGGAGACCGCTTCTTTCTTCTCGGCTTGCATCGCCTCTTGGAGGTTGCTCTTCGGGTTGCTTTCTTCAAGCACCTCGGCGCTTTCGATGTCTTTTTCGAAAATGTTGCGCACAAAGGAATAGGTGAAATCCCGGCCTTGGTCAAGATAGACCGCGCCAATAAAACTTTCGAAGACGTCTTCAAGGACGTGGCTCGCTTCCTTGATCGGAATGAGGAAGGAGGTGCCGAGCCGGATGTAATCGTCCAAATGGAGCGCTAAGGCATAATGGGCTTCGCTATCAGTCCGGATGAACTGGGCCTTGAGCATCGAGAGCTCGCCTTGTTCCATCTCCGGATGGGAGGAATAGCAAAGATCCGCGACCACGAGGCCGATCACCGAATCCCCAAGGAATTCGAGCCGTTCGTAGTCTTCGTGGACCACCCGGTTCATCCCGTTGCAGGAAGAATGGGTGAAGGCCATCTCATAGAGCATTAAAGAATGGGGCGTGATGCCCAATTCTTTAAGCAAGGCCGTGAAGTCTTTATGCGGGCGCAGCGTCTCTTCGCTCATCCTTGGAATCCACTTCTGAGGGCGTCGACGACTTTTGCTTCGCTGAGCTTATAGGCGACTTCCATTGCGTTCTTGAAGGCTTCGGGAGTCGAATTGCCATGGGCTTTGACGACCACGCCATTGACGCCCAAAAGGAGGGCGCCGCCGGTCTTCTTCGGATCGAGGGCCTCTTTCATCTCTTTGAGGCCTTTCTTGGTCAAAAGATAGCCAATTTTGCTAAAGATGTTGCGCTTAAAGGCTTTTTTAAGAAGCCCGCTCATGCCTTTGGCGGCTCCTTCGATCGACTTGAGCATCACGTTGCCGCTATAGCCATCGGTGGCCACCACATCGGCTTCGCCCATCAGAAGACCATTGCCTTCGAGGTTGCCGACGAAACGGATTCGCTTGTCTTGCTTCAATAACTCGTAAGCGGCTTTCCCTTCGGGCGAGCCTTTTCCTTCTTCCGAACCATTCGAAAGAAGAGCGACCCGAGGATGGACGATGTGATTGACCTTCTCGGCGTAAATCGAGCCCATGAGGGCAAACTGAGCGATTTCTTCGGGGGTGTTGGCGTTCGAGGCACCGACATCGAGGGCGGTCACGTAGCCCTTCCCCTCTTTGAGGTTCGGGAACGAGGTCACGAGGGCGGGGCGGAGGACGCCCGGAATCTTCTTGAGCATCAAGGTCGAGGCGCTTAAGAACGCCCCAGTCGAGCCGGCCGAAACGACGCCATCGGCTTGCTCATCGATGACCGTTTGGATCGCCTTGACCATCGAGGAGTCTTTCATCCGGAGCACTTCAAGCGCGCCGGTCTCCATCTTGACGACATCCTGGGCATCAACGACGTGATAGCCCGCCATGTCCGTTAATTCTTCTTTTTTGCCCACGAGAACGAGGGTGCAATCCGGATGGGATTCGTGGAAAAGCTTGACGGCCTCTTTCGCCATCGCGCTCCCCAAGTCGGAGCCCATCATATCAATGACCAATTTGCTCATAAATAATTTCCCTTCCGCTAGTATAGCGAACTCCGCGTGAGTTATCTACGCTCCGAAGGAGCCTTTGGCTCCTTTTTCCGCTTCGAAAAACACGATCCGGTAATTGAAATCGTCCTGGTGCTTCATGAGGGCGGTCGCATCGTCCCTGGCGCACTCGAAGATCTTGAAATCGTCGATCAAATTGGCGTAGGAGAAATCCGGGAGGCCGCTTTGCTTGACCCCGGCGATCTCGCCTGGACCCCTTAAGCGGAGATCGGCTTCGGCGATCTTGAAGCCATCTTCGGTCGAAAGAAGAACCTTCAGTTTCTCTTTCTCCTCGTCGTCTTCCTTGCCCGAAAGGGCCAAGACGCACTCGGCGGGAGTCCCATCCCGTCCGATTCGGCCCCGCAGCTGGTGGAGCGAAGAAAGGGCGAAATGGCTCGGCGAATAGATCACCATCAAATTGGCGGGCTTCACGTCGATCCCGACTTCGATGAGCGAAGTGGCGACCAAAATCGGGCATAAGCCGCTTCGGAAGGCCAGAAGGGCGACGTTTTTATCCTCTTCCTCCATCTGCCCGTGCATCATCGCGACTTTGTTCGGGTAGCGTTTCTTGTAGATCTCATAGACCTTCTTGACCGAAGTCTCGCTATCCTCGTCGTCCCCTTCGATCTGGGGCACGACGATATAAACCCGATGCTTGGAGGCAATCGAAGCTTGAATCGCTTCTTGTATCGCTTCCTCAGAAGAGTCCATCATCACCGTCTTCACGTCCCGTTTCCCCGAAGGGAAAGCGGTCAAGGAAGAAACATCCAAATCGCCATAGATCGTGAGGGCCAAGGTCCGCGGGATCGGGGTCGCGCTCATAAGAAGAAGATCGGCATGCTCGCCCTTGTCGAGAAGCAAAGTGCGCTGGTTCACGCCGAACTTATGCTGCTCATCGATGATCGCTAAGCCCAAGTAAGCGTAAGTGACGCCTTTGGAGAACAAGGAATGGGTGCCAATCACGAGATCCAAGGTCCCATCTTCCAAGTCTTGAAGCACGGCATGACGGTCTTCGGCGCTTTGATTGCCCACCAATAAGCCGATATCCATATTCGTGCCTTGGAAAAGCGCTTTGAGGGTATCAAAGTGCTGCCTCGCCAACGCGTCGGTCGGCGCCATAAGGGCTGTTTGCTCACTCCGCAGATGGTTGGCGTAGGCCAAAAGGGCGGCCACGAGGGTCTTTCCGGTTCCGACATCCCCTTGGAGGAGGCGGTACATCACGTGAGGCGAATCCATATCGTCGAGCCCCTCGGAGAGAGCTTTGGCCTGATCGGGGGTAAGTTTATACGGCAGGGTTTTGATGAAGGCGCCTAATTTCTCGCGGTCGACTTGGCGGCGCCGGTCTTTAAGAAGCGCCCTGTTCTCGCCCCGGACGATCTGGTTCTTGAGCGAGAAAAGGAGGGCCTCCTCGTATTTGAGGACCCGCAAGCCCTGATGAATATCTTCGAGCGAAGTGGGCTCATGGACTTTTTGGAAGGCAGCATAGCGGGAAATCAGGCGATATTTCTTCCGTAAATCATCGGGGATGATGTCCACCACTTGGCCCTCAAGAGCGCTGAGCGAGCGTTTGACGAGGGCGGCATAGACGTGATTGGGGATCGTATTCGGCAAGGTATAGACCGGGCGAAGAGCCTTGGTGGGGTCCACTTCGCCTTTCACGATATTCACGAGAGCCAAGGAATGGCGTTTTTTCTCATAGACACCGCTGAGGGTATAAAGGGTATCCGCGGTCAAAAAGGTCCCCAGATAAGCCCGGTTCCACGCCTCAACGAGAAAGATCTCGCCCGAGGTGGTCTCGAAATAAAACCGATAAAGGGTCCGCGAGGCAAAGCGAAGCGGGCGGGGTAAAGAACCCCGGAGCTTACCCAGTACGACGATTCTTTCTTTATCCTCATAGACGTTCTTCCGTTCAGTGTACTCAAAGCTCTCGTAGCGGCGCGGCAGATGTTCAAGCACCTGGAGGGGCGTCGTGATACCGATTGATTGAAGGGCAAGATTAAGGGCTGGGGATTTCGATAACGGCATGAGGATATTTTATCATGGGCATGAAGGGCCAAGGAGAGGAGTTAAGAAAAAAGAAGGCCGTTAACGGGCCTTCCAAAAAAACGCGGCAAGAGGACAGGCTATCAAGCGATCGCAACATTCCCATCCGAGCACGTCACATGGCCGGCATCGACCCCAGAAAAAGCGTTCGTTCCAAGATAGACATTGCTCCATTCGCTCACCGTTCCCTCATAAAGGATCGTCGAAAGGTTGGAGCAGGATTCAAAAGCGTTATTGCTGATCGAAACAATTCCTTTGGGGAGCTTCACCGTCGTCAAGGACGTGAGGCCCGTGAAGGAAGAGAGGCCAATCTCGGTGATTGAAGAAGCTGAGGCATCGAAGGTCTCAAGGCTCCAGCACGAGGAAAAAGCCGTCGGGTCGTAAGCGGAGATATTCGCGCCTAGAGTGATGGTTTTGAAAGAATCGTTATTTTGGAAGGCGTTCGCGCTATAGCCCATGATCGGATACGTGCCATTCGTTCCGTCATCATAAGTATCCGAAATGGACGTTTCCGTCGCATAGCTTCGTAAGAGGAAACAAAATAACCGCCCGAAAGAGAATCGAAAGTGTAGCCATAGCCACTTGGCGCGCTCGCTTCGCACGAATAGGTGATCTTGATCAACGAGAGTTTGAGACTCGCGGAGGAAGTCGTGAAAAAGAAATAATCGGGGTTCCCGACCAATTCATCGCCTTTTTCAAAGGTGTAATAACCGCCATTGGGGAGGGCGAAATCGATCTTCTTCGAATAGGGATAGCCCTGGAAGCTCGTAAAAGAGTTCTTATTGTCATAACCGTAATAGAACGTTCAAGCCCGCTCGTTCTCATTCACGCCTGAAGAGGCAGCGGCGACGCTCGTGGTCGGGGTGGCTTCTCCGCTCGTGAAAGTGATTGAGGAGATGCCATGGATCGGACTTTTATTGCCCAAATAGCCGCCGGAAGTGAACGTCCCGAAAAGGGTCGGGTCGCTCGGATCGAGAGCAAGGGCGCCAAAAGAAAGGGCGTTCCCGCTCGCGGTCATTCCCGAAAAATCGCTCTCGCTCGTTCCAATCGCGCCGCTCGGGCGATTCTCACTTTTACTGAGATAAAGCGTATAGGAAGCGCCGTTTGAAATCGTGCTCAGAATCGGCTGAGCCGCGAAAAGACCGATGCAAGTTCCGCCCACGATCAGCCCCGTGAGAGAGGTGGAAACCCAAAAGCGCAGATCCTTTTTGTCCATGCTGGCCTTCCTTTCGGCTTTTTCAATCATAGCATTATTTGTGTCTCTCAAAGAGAAAAACGCTTGAGGAAACTCCAGCGAATTTCACTTTCAAAAACCGACAAAAAAAGAGGGACCGAAGTCCCTCTTTGTTTTTCTTCTTATTCGAGGCCGACCAAGAAGCTATAGACCGGCTGGCCGCCGCTTCGGACATCGAGATCGAGATTCGGATAGGCTTTCTGAAGATCCGCGGTGATCTTCTCCCCATCCTTCTCATCGACGTCTTTGCCCATGATGACGGTGAGGAGACTCGCCGAATCATTCATGAGATCTTTGACCAAATCGTAAAGCGCTTGGTACTTATCCTTCACGCAGCTCACGATCCCTTTGTCATCCTTCATCGCCATGTAGTAATCCTTGGTGATGTGGACCCCTTCGATATCGGTGTCCTTGATCGCGTAGGTGACCGAGCCGGAAACGACGCTCTTGAGGGCGCCTTTCATGGCTTCGTAGACGTCATTCGGCGCGCCATCGGGCGAGAATTGCATACAGCTCACGAGCCCCTGCGGGATCGTCTTCGACGGGATGACCCGGGCGGAGGTATCGCTATTTTCGAGCACGTCGCAAGCCTGGGAGGCCGCCATGACGATGTTCGAGTTATTCGGGAGAATGAAGACATTCTTCGCGTGGCATTTCTTGATCGCGTTGACGAAATCCTCGGTCGCCGGATTCATGGTCTGCCCGCCGGAGACCAGCACATCGACGCCGAGCTCTTTGAACATCTCGTCGAGGCCGGCGCCGCTACTGACGGCCACCAAACCGAAATCCTTGAGCGGCTCTTCTTTCACTTCGGGCTTCGCCGCCTTCTCGCGTTCGATATTCGCGGCCATATCGGTCGCCTTGTCGCCATGGGAGATATTCTCATGCTCTTCCGACATATTCTCGATCGTGATCGTCAAAAATTCGCCATAGTTCTGGGCGTAGTTGAGCATCGAGCCCGGATTGAGGGTGTGGACGTGGACTTTAACGATGTCCTCATCCCGCACCAAAACGAGGGATTTGCCATGGGTGGCAAGGAAATTCTGGAACCGCTTCTCAATGAAGGGCTTCTTCCCGTCTTCGGGCTTCCCCAAACGGAGAATGAACTGAGTGCAATAGCCATAGCCTTCCTCGTCTTCGGAAAGCTTGGCGCCCGCGTATTGGCTATCCGGGGTGCTTAAGATCGAGGAAACGCTCTCTTCGGGCGCGTTCTCGTTCCGTTCGACAAATTGGCCCTGGGCCGCTTTGAGCATGCCTTCGAGGACGACGCAAAGACCGGCACCGCCGCTATCGACGACGCCGACTTCCTTCAAAATCGGAAGCAGATCCGGCGTATGGGCCAGCGAGGTTTTGGCTTCTTTGAGCAAGATCTCGAGGGCTTCTTCGATCGACGTATCTTTCTTCAATTGATCGTGGAGGGCGCTCGAGGACTCGCGGATGACCGTGAGAATCGTGCCTTCGACCGGACGCATAACGGCTTTGTAGGCGACTTCCTTGCCTTTCACGAAGGCATCGGAGAGCTCGCGGGTGGACACTTCGTCTTTGTCTTTCATCCCGTCGGCGACGCCGCGGAAGATCTGCGAGGTGATGACGCCGGAGTTGCCCCGGGCGCCCATCAGGAGGCCTTTGGAGAAGGCGCTCGCGATCAGCGAGCAGGATTCATCGTTCTTATTCTGGATTTCCTTGGCGCCTGAAGTCAGGGTCAGGTTCATGTTCATGCCCGTATCCCCATCCGGAACCGGGAAAACGTTGAGCTGATCGATCTCCGGATAATGGTTATAAAGATTGTTAGCCCCGGAGAGGAAGAGCTGTTTGAGTTGTTGACCGTTGATGCTTTTCATTTTGAACTATTCGATTTCCTTGATATCTTGAACGAAAACGTTGACCTTTTTGAACGGAATCTGAAAGGTCTTCTCGAGGACATAAGTGACTTTCTTTTGGAGTTCCGAGATGACTTCGGTGATCTTGACCCCATAGGCCACGACCACGTAGACATCGACTTCGTAGGCATTCTTCACTTTCTTGCAATAGACGCCCTTGATGTAATCGTCCTTTTTGAGGAGTTCGTTGATGTTTTCGCGCAGCGAATTTTTGCTCGCCAAACCGACGACCCCGTAGACTTCGAGGGCCGCTTCGCCGGCGACGTTGGCGATGGCTTCCATCGAAACGTTGATGGCGCCGTAAGGAGTGGATTTATCAATGACCATAAGTGAAATACAAAAAATTAGTTGCCCCTAGCGCCGTTATTATCGCACGGAGAGCGTGGGAAAGCAAAAAGTGTAAAAGTCGCATCCGTTGACCTTTTTTCCTCTTTTTTTCCCGGACGAATGAGAAAAGCCCGTCTTGCGGCGGGCTGGCGAAACGATAGAACCGACTATTTCTTCTCTTTGACGACTTCGGCGATCGAAGTTGCGACGCTGGCGACGTTGGCCATCTCGCTCGGGATGATGATCTTCGTCGCCTGGCCATCCGCCACTTTGGCGAGGGCTTCGTAGTAGCGAAGGGTCAAAACCGACTGATCGGCCCCGGCTTCCTTGAGGTCTTTGAGGCCTTCCATCTCGGCCGCGCGGACCATCTTGATGCCATCGGCTTCGGCCGACTTCAGATTGCGCATGCTCTCCGCTTCGCCTTCGGCCTGGAGGATCTTGGCTTGCTTCTGGCTCTCGGCGTCGAGAATCATCGACTCCTTTTTGCCTTCGGCGATCAAGATCGCGGATTGCTTCTCGCCTTCAGCGAGCAGGATCTTCTCCCGCTTTTCGCGTTCGGCCCGCATCTGGCGTTCCATCGCCTCGCGGATGTCCTGCGGCGGCAGGATGTTCTTCACCTCGACCCGGTTGACCTTGATGCCCCACGGATCGGTCGCCTCATCGAGGATCTGGCGCATCTTATCGTTGATGATGTCTCGCGAGGTCAAGGTGGCATCGAGATCCAAGTCGCCAATGATGTTGCGGAGGGTGGTCGCCGAGAGATATTCGATCGCGGCGATCGGATCCTCGACGCCATAGGCATAGAGCTTCGAATCGGTCACCTGGAAGAAGATGACGGTATCGATCTGCATCGTGACGTTATCCTTGGTGATGACGGATTGGGGATCGAAATCCCGGACCTGCTCCTTCATCGAGATCACTTTGCTGATATGATCGACGAAAGGAATGAGGAAGTGAATCCCCACGCCCCAGGTCGCGTGGTAGGCCCCGAGGCGCTCGACGATCGCCTTATCGGTCTGCTTGATGATCCGGATGTTGCAGACGAGGATCAAAAGAATGATGAATAAGACTAAGCAAACGACGAGAATGGCGATTTGGCCAGCGTTCATTGTTTTTCTCCTTCGGTGTCTTCCACCTTTTTGACGATCAACTTATTGCCGGAGACCGCCAAGACTTCGACGGTCGACCCGGCCGGGATTTTCGTTTTGTCGTCCTGGGCGATCGCGGTCCATTGGACGTCATTGATCTTGCACACCCCTTGATGCAAGAGATCGATCTTCTCGACGAGGAGCCCCTTCTTACCCTTCATCTCATCAATATTGCTATTCATGATGTCCCGCCGGAGGTACTTGTGCACCAAGGGCCGGAAGCAGAGGAGCGAGGCGATCGAGATCGCCATGAAGATGATGAGCTCAATCCACCAGCTCACGCCGGGGATGAAGCTGACGATGAGAGCGACCAAGGCTCCCGCGGCGAACCAAATGCTCACAAGATCGGTTCCGATCGCTTCGATGGCGAGCGAGATCACGAAGAGCGCGAGCCAAACGATCCACATCCAGACTTCAAAATCCATACTAGTGAGCCCCCTTCCCCGTTTTGACGAGGAGATAGTTCTCTTTTTCGTTCCAGGAAGTCTCGAAGGACTTCGCGGTGGCATCGAGGGATAATCCCGTCTTCTCCATGATGCTCCTCATGAGCTCGCGGGAACAGATCCGGGCGTAGCTCTTCTTGAGGGCGATGTCTTGGAGGGTGTATTCGTCGAGATCGCCTCGGAGCACCCTCTCTTTCGAAAGGGGCGCGATCACCACGTTCCCCGTCTCGTCGACGCCGACTTGAACCTTATAGGCATAATCGAAGGGGACGCGGGCTTGGGCATTGAGGGTGATATAACTCGCCGTCAAGCTGGCCTGGCCGCTTCTTTCTTTCGCATCGAACCATGTGATAGCCATCGCACCACCTCGCTTTCGCAACGCTATTTTGCAAACGTTTGCAAACTTTCGCAATAGTTTGCATTTTTAGCCGTTCGAAAACAAGGAAAAGCGGAGATATGAAGGCATAACAGGGATAATGTAAAATTTTTAAGAGGCCGCCGAAATCGGATAATAAAGGAACATCTTGCCTTGGTCCATATGATCGAAGACCGCCCCCGAGAGGACGTAGCCTTCGCGCGAAAGGATCGCTAAGCCATTCCGAAAGGAGGCTTGATAATCATCCCCCACCGCCAAAACGAGATATTCCTGAGCCGGCACGACCCACTTCGTCCAGCCTTCCGGCGGGATCAAACGGTCATCCTCCAGCTCAAAGCCCGCCAGATAGAGCCCGTCTTTGAAATCGTTCTCCCACGGGAGAAGATGGTGGCCGAAATCGCTCATGAGGCCCCAATAGATTGGGAAAAGCGGATCCCGCCTGAGCGAGGGCAGGACGTCATCGATATGATTCTCGGCTTTATCCCAGAGTTTCTGAACCGTTTCCGGCCCATCTTTCGAAGAGCCTTCGATCCCCACGACGGAGAAAGAAGGAAGTTTCTTAAGCGTGAATTCTTTCATGCTTAGAGTATAGCAAAAGAAATTACTTTAAGAGCGCGTCAGACTCATCGGGGGCGACATCCGGGCTGATTTCATCACCGGCGTCGGGCGCGGATTCCCCTTTAGCCGGAGTTTGCCCTTCGGGAAAGCAATATCCCATCGCGAGGGCGTATTCAAAGAGCGCGAAGGCGTCGCCTAAGCAAGAAAGGATGCCACTCGGATCGCTCGAGGAAGAAAGGCCCATCGAGAGGGCGGAGAAGACCACGTTCACCAACAGGGCGCTGCCGCAGACAAAGAAGAGGACGATGCCAGGCTTCACGAGGTAATGGCCTTGTTTCCCGAACGTCGCGGCGAAAACGAGGATGATGCCGAGGACCCAAAGGAGATCGACCCCATAATAAACGAGGCGGTAGGTTCCTTCGGCCCAGTTGTAATTGGTGAAAAGCTGATCCATCGGGAAGGTTTCCGCCACATCATCGAGAAGAAAGCTGATGCCGTTATAGGCCATCGAGACCATGACGGTCCCGAAGAGCAAATGCTTCCGCCCGGCGAAGAAGCCAATCAGCATGAAGACGACCAAGATCAGCTGAATCAAGGTCTGGGCCGTGGAAACCGCCATGTCCGCGTTGAAGCCGCCGACGATGATGCCATTGATCAAATACGCGATGCCGAAAATCTCGGAGACGATTGCGCACGCCACGCCAATATAGCGTTGTTTTTCCATATTTATTTCCTCAACTGAAGAAATATTAGGCCTAATGTAAAGACTTTACAAAGAAAATATTTTCCCATCAGATCCTTTGAGGTTTCCCGGAAACTCGAAAAAAGAAGAGAAAAAAGAGGCCTCCTCCTCGCGGAGAAGACCCCCATAAAAGAAAAAGCCCGGCAGCGTGCTATTCTCGGTTCTCTCTCGAGAGCCTACCTTCACCACTGCGGTGCTTAACTTCCGTGTTCGGGATGGGAACGGGTGTGACCACCGCGTTATCGCCACCAGACTTTTTCTTGAGACCTGGCTCAATGTTCTTTGAACACTGGATACTATTTATAACACGTTCTATCTTAGATTTGCGTAAATTTTGCGCGACTTAGCTTACTCATTCTACATAAGTAGAAATTAGTGAAATTAAGTCCTCGAGCTATTAGTATTAGTCTCCTGAATGCCTTACAGCACTTACAGATCTAACCTATCAACGTCCTAACTTTGGACGGCTCTTACTTCTTGCGAATGGGAAGTCTCATCTTAGGGCGAGCTTCACGCTTAGATGCTTTCAGCGTTTATCTCTTCCGGAGGTAGCTACCCGGCCATGCCACTGCCGTGACAACCGATATACCAGTGCTCCGTTAATCCCGGTCCTCTCGTACTAGGGACTAGACCCTTCAAACTTCCTACGCCCACGACAGATAGGGACCAAACTGTCTCACGACGTTTTGAACCCAGCTCGCGTACCACTTTAATTGGCGAACAGCCAAACCCTTGGAAGGTACTTCCCCTCCAGGATGTGATGGGCCGACATCGAGGTGCCAAACCGCGTCGTCGATGTGAACTCTTGGACGCGATCAGCCTGTTATCCCCAGGGTAGCTTTTATCCGTTAAGTTACGACCCTTCCATACGGGATCGCAAGATCACTATATCCGACTTTCGTCCCTGCTCGACTTGTTTGTCTCGCAGTCAAGCTCCTTTATGCTATTGCACTCGACGCATGATTTCCAACCATGCTGAAGGAACCTTGGAGCGCCTCCGTTACAATTTGGGAGGCGACCGCCCCAGTCAAACTGCCCGCCTACCACTGTCCGCTGCCTCGTAAGGGCATACGTTAGAACAACCGAATCTAAATAGTGGTATCTCATTGTTGCCTCCACCGACGCCAAAGCACCGGCTTCAAAGGCTCCCACCTACGCTGCGAATCAGCTTCAGTTGCTCAATAGTAAGTTACAGTAAAGCTCCATGGGGTCTTTCCGTCTAGTCGCGGGTAACCTGCATCTTCACAGGTAATAAGATTTCACCGAGTCTGCTGTCGAGACAGCGCCCAAATTATTATACCATTCATGCGCGTCAGAACTTGCCTGACAAGGAATTTCGCTACCTTAGGACCGTTATAGTTACGGCCGCCGTTCACTGGGGCTTCAATTAGGGGCTTTGCCTTGCGGCTAACTCCACCTTTTAACCTTCCAGCACTGGGCAGGCATCACCTCATATACATCGCCTTGCGGCTTAGCATAAAGCTGTGTTTTTGATAAACAGTTACTTGGGCCTCTTCACTGCGACCCTCTTGCGAGGGCACTTCTTCTTCCGAAGTTACGAAGTAATTTTGCAGAGTTCCTTAACAACAGTTAACTCGCTCACCTTAGGATACTCTCCTTGACTACGTGTGTTCGTTCTCGGTACGGGCCACATGCACTTAAGCTAGCAGTTTTTCTCGAGACCTGGCATCACGGAGTTCGCTACTTGGGTTTCCCCGTTCGCTCCCATTCTCGCTCTCACATTGATCCGCGGATTTGCCTACGGACCAGCTCAAGCGATTAGCCCTCAATGCAATAAGAGGGATCCGCTATCCAAATCTGTCACTACATCGCATGCATGCGGGGGCTGGAATATCGACCAGCTATCCATCGACTACGCCTTTCGGCCTCGTCTTAGGTCCCGCCTAACCCTGGGAGGACGACCCTTCCCCAGGAAACCTTAGTCTAATGGTGAAGGGGATTCTCACCCCTTATCGTTACTGACACCGGCATACTCACTTCCATGCGGTCCAGTGATCCTCACGGTTCACCTTCACGCCACATGGAACGCTCCCCTACCACTTGGGTAGTAAAACTACACAAATCCGTAAATTCGGTACTACGCTTAAGCCCCGGTAAATCATCGGTGCAGAGGCACTCGACTAGTGAGCTGTTACGCACTCTTTAAATGATGGCTGCTTCTGAGTCAACATCCTAGTTGTTTAAGTATCTCCACTTCCTTTAACACTTAGCGTAGATTTAGGGACCTTATTTGACGGTCTGGGCTGTTTCCCTTTTGACCATGGAACTTATCTCCCACAGTCTGA
Source organism: Bacillota bacterium (assembly GCA_036788815.1). Lineage (GTDB taxonomy): Bacteria > Bacillota_I > Bacilli_A > RFN20 > CAG-826 > UBA4951. Next base: position 17,256 of record DAIQMS010000003.1, on the reverse strand, counting down.
CTCCCTGTTTAAGCTTAATGAGATTCGGAGTTTGATTGCGTTCAGTAGCGCCAAAGGCGCCCATCAGGCATTCAGTGCTCTACCCTCACTAAGTAGTTAACAAAGGCTAGCCGTAAAGCTATTTCGGGGAGAACCAGCTATCCCCCAACTCGATTGGAATTTCTCCCCTACCCACAATTCATCCGCGTGCTTTTCAACGAACGTCGGTTCGGACCTCCGGAAGATGTTACTCTTCTTTCATCCTGATCATGGGTAGATCGTCGGGCTTCGGGTCCACGCATACATACTAGCGCCCTATTCAGACTCGCTTTCGCTACGGCTCCGCTTCTTCAGCTTAACCTTGCATGTAAACGTGACTCGCCGGCTCATTCTTCAATAGGCACGTCATCAGGCATAAATGCCCTTTGACTTATTGCAAGCATACAGTTTCAGAGTCTTTTCACTCCCCTCCCGGGGTTCTTTTCACCTTTCCCTCACGGTACTGGTTCACTATCGGTCACTAATGAGTATTTAGCCTTGCGCCATGGTCGGCGCGTCTTCCGTCAGGATGTTTGACCCGACGTACTCTGGAACTCGCTAAGGTATGTGATTCGTATTCCTACAGGATTCTCACCTTCTATGATTGGCCTTCCCAGGCCATTCGGATGAAATCACACGTCCTATATCGCGGTCCGAACACCACCCGAAGGTGGTTTGGGCTCCTCCGCTTTCGCTCGCCGCTACTGACGGAATGGATAATATCTGTCTTTTCCTCTAGGTACTAAGATGTTTCAATTCCCTAGGTGTGTCTTCACGCAATGAAATTGCGTGATAATGCGGTGTTAACCGCACTGGGTTTCCCCATTCGGAGATCGATGGATCAAAGCTCACTTCCAGCTCCCCACCGCTTATCGCAGGTAGTCGCGTCCTTCGTAGTCTATTAGTGCCAAGGCATTCACTGTACGCCCTAAAAAACTTAACTTCGTAAGTTAAATCGGCCTTGAGCAAATTGATGCTCAAATAAATCTACTTAATAATCTAATCAGTTTAGAATTGCTGTCACAACAATCCGGTAAAAACCAAATCTTGTAACCGCAACACAAACAGAAAGAACATGTTATATAATATCCAGTTTTCAAAGAACAAAGAACTGAGAGAAGCTGATCTCTCAAAACTAAACAGATGACTTCACGCGCTCAACGACCAAATAGAAACTAAATCGATAGGTGTGTATGTACTGTCTGAACGCGCTATGCGTCAGACAACTTTCTCCTTAGAAAGGAGGTGATCCATCCCCACGTTCCCGTAGGGATACCTTGTTACGACTTAACCCCAATCACCGATCCTGCCCTAGACGCCTCCCCCCTTACGGTTGGGACAGCGGCTTCAAGCATTACCAGCTCTCATGGTTTGACGGGCGGTGTGTACAAACCCCGGGAACGTATTCACCGCAGCATGCTGATCTGCGATTACTAGCAATTCCGCCTTCATGAAGTCGAATTGCAGACTTCAATCTGAACTGAGACCGGCTTTCCGAGTTTTGCTTGCCTTCGCAGGTTCGCTTCTCTTTGTACCGGCCATTGTAGCACGTGTGTCGCCCAGGATATAAAGGGCATGCTGATTTGACGTCATCCCCACCTTCCTCCGATTTACATCGGCAGTCTCTCTAGAGTCCCCAACTAAATGATGGTAACTAGAAACGAGGGTTGCGCTCGTTGCGGGACTTAACCCAACATCTCACGACACGAGCTGACGACAACCATGCACCACCTGTGTGTGGGTATTATCTCCTCATCTCTGAGGCCTTATCCACCATGTCAAACCCTGGTAAGGTTTCTCGCGTAGCGTCGAATTAAACCACATGCTCCACTGCTTGTGCGGGGTCCCGTCAATTCCTTTAAGTTTCAGTCTTGCGACCGTACTTCCCAGGCGGATGACTTAATGCGTTAGCTTCACCACGGCCTCACGGCCATAGTTAGTCATCATCGTTTACGGCGTGGACTACTAGGGTATCTAATCCTATTTGCTCCCCACGCTTTCGTGACTGAGCGTCAGTATCGTCCTGGTTAACCGCCTTTGCCACTGGTATTCTTCCGTATATCTACGCATTTCACCGCTACACACGGAGTTCTGTTAACCTCTGACGTACTCTAGCGAAGTAGTTTCCAAAGCTGTATGGGGTTAAGCCCCACGCTTTCACTCCAGACTTACTTCACCGCCTGCTCACTCTTTACGCCCAATAATTCCGGATAACGCTCGTGACCTACGTATTACCGCGGCTGCTGGCACGTAGTTAGCCGTCACTTTCTGGCAGGGTACCGTCGAGCTGACCTCATTTCCTAGGCCAACCATTCGTCCCCTGTAACAGAGCTTTACAATCCGAAGACCTTCATCACTCACGCGGCGTTGCTCGGTCAGGGTTTCCCCCATTGCCGAAAACTCCCTACTGCTGCCTCCCGTAGGAGTATGGGCCGTGTCTCAGTCCCATTGTGGCCGGTCATCCTCTCAGATCGGCTACACATCCTTGCCTTGGTGGGCTATTATCTCACCAACTAGCTAATGTGCCGCAGGTCCATCCAAGAGTGACGCTATAAAGCGCCTTTCAAACAAAAGAGATGCCTCTTCTGTTGTTATCCGGTATTAGCCAAACTTTCGTCTGGGTATCCCAGTCTCGAGGGCAGGTTACCTACGTGTTACTCACCCGTTCGCCTCTGGTGCATTGCTGCACCCGATCGACTTGCATGTATTAGGCACGCCGCCAGCGTTCATCCTGAGCCAGGATCAAACTCTCAAAAAGTTAGATCTAGTTCAAATAAATTATCTGGTTATTGTTGATTCCATTAAAGAAATCGACGTTAAGTGTATGTTGTACATCTGTTTAGTTTTCAAAGATCAGTTCGCGCAGATTCTTGCTTTCGCAAGGGGGTTCTACCCAAATTTGCGCGCTTTGATACTATAGGCTTGCCACATTTCTGTGTCAACAACTTTTTGAAGAAGTTTTTAGTGCCGCTTCAGCAAGCTGTTTGCCTGTCGTACCTCTGTCCTAGCGAAGTGAACCTTCTTTAGGGCAGCGAGGAATATTCTAGCCATTTTGAAATTTTCGTCAATAACTTTGCATCAAAAGACTTAGAAAACTAGACGCCATCGAAAGAATAAATGACATTTTCTTTCGATTTTTCTCCTTTTGCGCTCGCCCATAGCGCTCCTATGCCTACGCGTATATAAAGAAAAGCGCCTCCCCCCTCGTGGAAGAAGCGCTTCGTTTTCTTAGTCGAGATCGGCTTTCCAGAGCCCGTGTTTCGTGCAATGGGCCTCGACATCGAGCACCACTTCATCTTCTCCGATCAAGAAGATCACTTCGGGCGTTTGGCCCGGATGTAAGATCTTCCGCTGGGCGCCTTTATCGGTCAAAAGATAGATCCAATCGATATAATGGTCGGCATCCATCGGATGAAGGACACTCCCGACTTTGACATAGACCTTGCCATCTTCTTCATGAACCAAGGGCACGTGCTTTTCTTGGCCTTCCTGGCCCGAAGTATGGGACACCAACTCCACCATCGGTCGATTGTTCGCGAGGATTTGCCCCTCGCCGCCTTCGACCACGCCGATGATTGTCCCCGCCCCGTCCGTTAAAAACTTCGCCATGATTTTTCCTCCTCGTCTTTAGATTTATTTTACCACCCTTTCTCGCTTTCGCCTCTTCGATAAGAAACTCACGACCGAAGAAGAAAAAACCCAGCATTTCTGCTGGGTTTCATTCGGCTTTGTTTTCTACTTGCGGCTTTGGGTCGCTAAGAGAAGATAGAGGATTCGGATGAAGAGGACGATGAAGTCCCCGTAGAGCTGGAACGCGCAATAGAGGGCGGTATTGGTCGTCGCCATCCCCTTTTGAGCGATCGCCACCATCCGGTTCACATCGAAGGCGACGAAGAGCATCATGACGACGATAAGGCCCATCGAACCTAAGTAATAATAGAGATAATAGGTTTGATAGCCCGCCACCGCCATATAGATGCCCCAGAAGAGCGAAACCATCAATAAGCCGATAGCAAGAGCGATTCCGATGAAGGCCAAAGGCGAAAGATCGACCTTGGAGAAACCACCGATGAGCGCCATCACGAGAAACACCAAGGCGGTGATCCCGAAGGCTTCTCCGATGAGATCGAAGGGAATCCCGACAAGCAGAATGACGGAAAGGCTGAGGCCCATGCACAGCGCATAGACAATGTAGCCAATCCACGGGGCTTTGCCGGTTCGACTCGAGAGAAATGGCATCGTGAACGAATCAATGAGGGCGATGATGAACGAAGCGATGACTGTGAAGATCAGGATGTTCATCCCCTGCTCATTCAAGACGTCGGTCCCGTTCGTGGCCCGGAAGTTCGCGGTGAGGAAATAGGCGAAGCAAAAGCTGGTCAAAGCGGTAATGGCCAAACCGATGAACATGTAGAGAAAGACCATGCCCAAGAACTTGGTGGATACCCGTTTGCCATCTTCCGTATAGACTGCAGAATTTTCCATAGACTAACCTCCTATAGATAAAGAACGAATGGGGTGTTTTTATTTGAGCATTCCGTCAATGAGGCCTTTGAAGGAGACGGGTTCAAGCGACGCCCCGCCCACCAAGGCACCATCGATGTCTTCGGCGCTCATGTACTCGGCGACATTCTCCGGCTTGACGCTGCCGCCATAAAGAATGCGCATATCCATCGCGACGGGGCCGAAACTCTCACGGAGGGTCCGCCGGATGAATCCGATCGTGTCTTCCGCGATGTCTTTCGAGGCGCTTTTGCCCGTCCCGATCGCCCAAATCGGCTCATACGCAATCACGACTTTCTTGGCGTCTTCCGGGGTCAAATCTTTCAGACCGGTCCGGATCTGCTCCGCCACGAACTTCTTCGTCGCGCCCTTCGTGAAGGTGTCGAGGGATTCGCCACAGCAATAGACCGGCGTCATCCCATTTGCCAAGAGGGCTTTGATCTTCAAATTGCAGGCTTCGGAGGTCTCGCCATTGTAGGCGCGGCGCTCACTATGGCCCAAGATAACCCAGTCGATGCCGATCGCTTTGAGCATCGCGATCGAGACTTCGCCGGTATAGGCACCATGATCGTGCTCATTGACGTTTTGAGCGGCGACGATGCACTTCGGATTAATGTTTTCTTTGACGGTCTCGAGGCAAACGAAGGTCGGGGCAACGCCCACGTCAATGCCGTGGGACGTCGCAAAATCGACCATCTCTCCGGCGGCTAAGGCAAACGCCTTGGCCTCCGAAGGGGTTTTATTCATTTTCCAGTTGCCGAGCAATAATTTCTTGCGCATGGACGTTTCCTTACTTCAAAACGTCGACGCCAGGAAGATGGCCATCGTTCTCGATCATCTCGAGCGAGGCGCCGCCGCCGGTCGACACGTGCGAGAAGTCGGCCTTGTAGCCGAACTGCTTGACGGCCGAGGCGCTATCGCCACCACCGCAGACGGTGAAGGCTTTGCCCTTGATGCCGCGAATCGCTTCGCAGATCGCCTTGGTTCCTTCTTGGAACTCCGGCTGCTCAAAGACGCCCATCGGGCCATTCCAGAAGACGAGCTTCGCTTTGGCGATCTCCGCCTTGTAAAGCTTCGCGGTCTCCGGGCCGATATCGACGCCCTGGAAGCCATCCGGAATATCGCCTTTGACGGTCTTGATCACCCGATCCGGCTTCGGATCGAAGTTATCGGTGATCACGGAATCCACCGGCAGAACGATTCTGCCCTTGGCTTCCTCGTAGCAACGCTTGGCATAGTCTAATTGATCATCTTCGACCGGCGAATTGCCGACTTTCATGCCCAAAGCCTTCTTGAAGGTGTAGGCCATGGCGCCGCCGATCAAAAGCTTGTCGCACTTCTTGAGAAGCGTCTCAATGACTTTGATCTTATCAGAAACCTTGAATCCGCCGAGGATCGCGACATAAGGACGATCACTCGCTTCCGGACGGACGCACTTGGTGAGGTTATCGACTTCTTTGATCATCAAATAGCCTTCGGCGACTTTCTTGCCTTCCGCCTTGAGGACGGTCGGGACGCCGACGGTCGACGCGTGAGCGCGGTGAGCCGAACCAAAGGCATCCATCACGAACACATCGGCCAAAGAAGCCCACTCTTCAGCGAGCTTCGGATCATTCTTCTCTTCGCCTTTCTCGTAACGGGTATTCTGAACCAAGAGGATTTCGCCATTCTTGAGGGCGGCGACTTCTTTCTTGAGTTCTTCGCCGCGGGTGACCGGGCAGAAATGGACTTTGGTATTCGGAACGAGTTCCTGGAGCGCTTTCGCGACCGGGGCCATATCGTTTTCTTTCTTCATTTGTTCGATCTTGGCGGCATCGGGCTCTTTCCAGTTGATCTTGCCAAGGTGGCTCATCAAAATGACGCGGGCGCCTTTCGCAGTCAGCTCATTGATGGTCGGGAGAGCCGCCTTGATGCGGTTGGTATCCCGAATCACGCCATCCTTCTGAGGGACGTTGAAGTCAACGCGAACGTAAACGCGTTTGCCTTCGAGATCGGCTTTCGACAGGTCTTTGACAGTAAGCATTGTTTTTTATTTGCTCCTTGCGAGATTAATGATAGCACGTTTAAAAACTCTTCCATATAGATATGGAAATCATTACCGATTGAACGAAAAGCCTCCCTTTCTCCTCCGGGCGGGGGTCAAAGAAAAGCCCCTCCGTGAAAGAGGGGCTCCTTTGATCATCGAGCAGGCTTACGCCAGCTTGGAAGGCACCGAATAGGCCGAAGGATCGCTCACTTCGCTCACCGCCACGTTATCCCCCGAGAGGAAATCCATGTTGTAGGCGAACTTGAAGGAAACGGCTTCTTTGGCCGAAGAATAGCCGTCTGGAATCGATTCGGCCGAGGAAACGCCCGAGGTGGCCTCGCTATAAATCTCACCCAAAGTCGTATTCACCGCGATATCGACGTTCAGCGCCGAAGAAACCGGGCCTTTGTCATTGAAGACGAAGACTTCCTGGCAGGCGTTGATCGTCACGAATTTGCTGATCATCCGCTCAATCGAGGAAATCGCCGAAGTCATGCCACCCGCTTCCGAAGAAGCGGCGCTCGTGGCCGCGCTCATCAATCCCAAAAGGGTCTCTTTGGTGAGGCTCAGATCGATCGCATAGTTGCCATTGGCGTAGCTATAGGTCTTGAAATAATCCTTGTTCGCCTTAAGATTCGCGCTCCAAGAAGCCATGTCATCACTGATGTTCTTCTGGGTCTTTTCGCTCAATAAGGGAAGAGCATCCGCTTTGAGGACACCGGTCTCGAGATACTTGCCTGCCGCCAAGGTATTGATGGCTGGAGCAAGCGAAGTCATCGTGCCATCCGAAGGATTGATCATCGTGCTATAGCCAGCGCTATAGCTCAGGATCTCGTTGATGAATTCGACGGTCTTCGCGTTGGTGAGATCGAGGTAAAGATTGCCTGAAGCCAAATAGGCGTTGACGCTCATGCCGGAATAATCGTAACTGATCGAGCCATAACTGGCTTTGAGGCTGCCTTCAAGGGAGGCCGAGGCTTTGACGTCATTCACGGCGGTCGCCGTGAGGCCTTTCCCCATCACGCTGCCTTTGACGCCCGAAAGCTCAATGGAGCCTTTGTAATTCGCCAAAGAGGACTCACCAAAGCCGACCGAATAGCCCGTCGCGGTCGAATAAAGCGTCGGCGTGGTGCCCGTCGGAACATTGATATCGGCGCTGGCGGATAAGCTCAAGGAATTGAGCCGGACGCCAAACGCATCCTCTTTCGTGAGCGCGTTCATCGCGGTTGAAAGATGGTCGATTCCGGCGCTTTGATCGAGTGAAGTCGCGCCCGAAGGAAGAAGGGTGCCGCTCGTCGAAGCGCAGCCGACGAGGGCGAAACTCGCCGAGACCAAAAGTAAGGTAATTTGTTTTTTCATGATACTGATGCGGGGATCTTTCTCACTCTCCGCACCGCCATTTTAGCTGAAACAAAACGAGAAACAAGGAAAACCGCCCCCAAGGGAAAAAGAAAGGACCTCTCCTTGCGGAGGGGCCCCTTGAGGATCAAAGAGTCAAAGCTTACTTGCAGCCAAGGACTTTGCCATATTCCGCAGCGAGGCGGACATATTGGCAGGTGAAGCTGTATTCGTTATCGTACCAGCTGACGACTTTGACGTACTGGGTTCCATCCGGATCCTTGTAAATCATCGTTTGAGTGGCATCGAAGATCGAACCATGGGTGTTCCCAAGGATATCGCTCGAGACAATCGGGTCATTGGTATAGCCAAGGACGTCCTTGAGCGAGCCTTCGGAGGCTTCCTTCATCGCGGCATTGACTTCGTCCGGGGTGACTTCCTTATTAAGGAGTAAGGAGAGGTCGACCAAGGAACCATCGATGACCGGGACACGGATCGCGCCGCCCATTAAGCGGCCCTTGAGTTCAGGAATGACGAGGTTGATGGCTTTCGCAGCGCCAGTCGTGGTCGGAACGATGTTGGCGGCAGCGGCTCTGCCACGGCGGAAATCGCCTTTGGCAAGGTCAAGAGTGGTCTGATCGTTGGTGTAAGCGTGAACGGTGGTCATAAAGCCGCCTTTGACGCCGAACTTATCCATCAAGACTCTCATAACCGGGGCTAAGCAGTTGGTCGTGCAGCTCGCACCAGAGATGATTTGCATATCTTTGGTGAGCTTGTTGGTATTCACGCCATAAACGAAGGTCGGGATCTCTTTGTCGCTCGACGGAGCGGAGATGATGACGCCTTTGGCACCATTGTCGAGATGGACTTGGCCATCGGCTTTGGTCTTCAAACGGCCAGTGCACTCCAAGACGATGTCAACCTTGTACTCGCCCCACTTCAAATCGTGGGGATCCTTCTTGCCAAGGACCGGGATCTTCTTGCCTTTGTAGACAAGGAAGTTCTCGATGATGTTGCCCGCTTCGTCTTTCTTGACGATCGAGCTGATCTCATCTTGCTGCCAGCCACGATGGGTGGTGTCGTACTTTAAGAGATAGGCTAAGGTTCCTGCATCGACCAAATCGTTGATCGCGACGACTTCGAAGTTGCCGGTTTCGTAGGCTCTCCGGAAAGCGAGACGTCCAATGCGTCCGAATCCGTTGATGGCTAGTTTAATTGACATTCAGTGATGTCCTCCTTAAATAAACTGCTCCTTGATTATACAAATGAAAAAGCAAAAGGGAAAGATATAAGCATAAAAATACCGAGATATCGCTTTACTCTTTAGAGTAACTGCTCAAGCGGCACCACCCCGCGGAAGAGCTCTTCGAGGGTCACGCCCAAGCCTTCGGAGAGGCGGTTCAGCACTTTGAGGGTCGGATTCCTTTGGCCCCGTTCCAAGTCAGAAAGATAGCTTTTGGTGAGGCCGCATTCAAGGGCCAACGCGAGTTGGGAAAGATGGCGTTCCTTCCGAAGATAGGCCACCCGTTTCCCGAGCTGAACCAAAACATTGAGGTCAATCGTTCTTTTTTCTTTCATGCTCCACCGCTTTCTTGTATTCGGCGTCCAAATAACGGAAAAGATGATTCACGTTGCTCTTGCTGACCGCGCTATTGAGCTCTTCGCTTAAGGCGTTACGGAGCTCGTCGAGCGTCATGTCCGGATTGGCCATCCGGAGTTGCATCAGGGCCTTCAACTTCGGGTTATCGATCCGATCGTAGCCTAATTTATCGATGAAATAACGGATTTCCAAAATCTGGCGCTCTGCTGCCTTCTGGGTCTTTTGGTAATTGGCGGTGTCGATGTTTCGGAGCCGGTTATCGACGTTGGCGAAGTCGCGGTCGACCCGGACGTTCTCGAACTGAAGACAGGCTTCCTTGGCCCCGATCAGAATCAAAAAATCCGAGATCTCGTCGCTCCGCTTGAGATAGACCACCCATTCCTTCCGCCGGGCGACCAGCTTGCTATTGAATTGGTGATTGGCCGCTTTGTTCCAGACCTTTGAAAGGGCCTTGGCATAGGTCTCATCGGGCAAAGCGATCTCGAGGTGGTAGTTGCTGCTCACCGGGTCGTTCACGCTTCCGGCCGCCAAGAAGGCGCCCGAAAGATAGCCGGCCAAGGATTCGTTATCGGAAAGAAGCGTCTTTGGGAAACTCGGGGCGAAGAAATCAACCTGAAGGTCGTTGAGGAGATCCTCGGCCTCTTTGCCCACCAGGACATGGTAGACGACCCGTTTCAGGAAGCCAGCGCTTCGGGTATAGGCGAAATGGGGCGAGACCCCATAGAGCTCGTGGAGGTATTGGTAGATCACCTTGGCGATCGAGGCGGATTCGCTCGAAAGCTCAAGCCCCTCCTCGCCTTTGGTGAGCCGAAGATAGCCATTGATGCGGATGAAAGCCGAAAGAAGCGCCCGTTTCGCGGCGTCGCTTCGGGGGGCTTTCGCAGCTTCTTCCTTCGCGAGTTGGGCGAAGGAGATCGCTTTTTTCTCCATCAGTCCTTCTCGTCCTCGACGTAACGGGAAATCTCGCGGTGATAGACCGTGCAGGCATATTGATTCTTATAGTGGGCGAAGAGCTCCTCGGCCACGAAGACCGAGCGGTGCTGGCCGCCGCTACAACCGACATCGATCGTGCAATAGCTCCGGCCTTCGTCGATCGCCGCTTGGAAATAGGGATCGAGGATCCCATAGAGACGATCAAGCATTTGGGCGGTTTTCGGATCTTTCTTGATGTAATCGATGACGGGCTTATCGAGCCCGGTGAGGCGCGAAAGCTCTTTGACCCAATACGGGTTCACGAGCACTCGGGCGTCAATCACGATCTCGGCATCCCGAGGCAAACCGTATTTATAGCCAAACGAGGAAAAGACGATGTTGAGCTGGCTTTGTTTATCGCCCAAGATCGCCAAGGCTTTTTTCCGGAGGTCTTTCTCGGTCAGGCCGGTCGTATCGATGTAAATATCGAGAAGCGGTTGGATTTCCTTCATCGCCTTCTCATCCATCTCGAGCGCTTCTTCGAGGGTGTAGCCCTTTGGCTGAAGCGGATGGATGTGGCGGGTGAGCCGGAAGCGGGTCAAAAGGACTTCTCTTGAGCAATCAAGCCCCACCACCGTCGTATCGAACGCATCATCGGCTCTTAAGATCTTCGCGGCATCGTCGGTTTTGACGATGTTCACGAATAAGGCGTTTTTCGCGTACTCTTCCGGGCGGGCCTTGAAGACATCCAAAAGCGAAGGGATCATCGAGACCGGAAGTTCTTCGATCACGTGGTAGCCCTTTTCTTCGCAGACGGAAGCGAAGCTCGTCTTGCCCGCGCCGGCGACGCCGCTCACGAGCACCATCTTCATTTTGGCCATGGCTCTATTTTACCCCCTGTTTGCGGAGATAGTTGAGAACGCCTAAGCTCGCCAAAGCCCCATCGCTCGCGGCGGTGACCACTTGGCGCAGCGGTTTTTTCACGATATCCCCGGCCGCGAAAAGGCCCGGGAAAGAGGACATCCTATAATCATCGACGAGAATGAAGCCATTCTCCATCGTGAGGGATAAAGGCGAAAGGAAACTCGAGGCGCTTTTCTCGCCGAGGAGCGGGAAAACCGCCGCGACATCGTAAGCCGATTCACCTTTCGGCGATTGAACCTTGATGCTTTGAACTCGACCTTCGCCGAGGATTTCCGTGACTTTGCTTTCCTTAAGGAGAATGACATTGCTCTTCGCGAATAACGCCTGCGCAAGCGGGGTATTCCCCACATCTTTTTCCGGAGTAATGAAATAGAGCGTCGAGACGAGATTAGCCAAATAAAGCCCTTCTTCGATCGCTTTCTCGCCGCTCCCATAAAGGGCGACCGCTTTTTTGCGGAAAAGAGGCCCATCGCAGGTCGCGCAATAACTGACGCCTTTGAGAAGATGCTCTTTTTCGCCTTTGATCGAAGGGACGTTTGCTAAGCCCGAGGCCACCACGACCGCTTTCGCTTCATAGTTTTCGTCGCGGGTTGCCGCGAGGAAATGGTCGGCTTGATAAGAAACGCTCACGACTTCCGCCGCAATCGTTTCGACCCCTTGGCTTTGTGCGCTTTGGACGAAGGACTGGGCGAGCTCAAAGCCGCCGATCGATGAAAAACCCGGATAATTCGAGACTTCGGAAAGATTGAGAAGTTTGCCGCCCGGCGCGCTTTTCTCGAGCACGCAAAGGGAAATCCCCGCCCTTTTCAGATAAAGGGCGGCCGAGAGTCCGGCTGGGCCGGCGCCGATAATGACAACAGGGGTTTCTTTCATGACTCGACTCCTCAAAAACAAAGATGATACTTCATCATACCGCGCTTTTTACCTAAAAGGTACTTAGAGCGATTCTTTCGTGGTCGATTCGCCATTCTCGAGGGCGATTTTCTCCCGCTTTTCCTTCTCTTTGCCCACCACGATTTCCGCGAGAGCGGAAAGGAAGGATAAGAGAAGCCCGAGCGAGAGGAGAACGAAGCCATAGGAAAGCGAATAAACGATCGAGGTCGATCCTTCAACGGAAGGGAGCGAGGTCCAATCCTTGCCCAAAAGGAACATCAAGGCACTAAGCAGCGCGAACCCCATTCCCCCATAAAGGGAATAGGTATGCTCCTTCTCCTTCTTAATAAGGATATAAAGAAGAGCGAGAAGGAAGTTCACCAAAGAAACGACGCTGAAGATATAAGCCACCAATAAGGCAGGAGCCTGTCCTGAGAAAAGAAGATCAAACCCGATATAGCCCTTTAAGAACGTGACCGAGGTTCCGCTTCCGGTCGAGGCGGTCAAGCTTTGAAGGAGGGGGAAGAAAAGCCCCACCACAGCAAAGAAAGATGCCAACAAAGCGGGATAGAAGGAAGTTTTTTGCTGAAGAAGATAATCGTGGAGATGGAAATAGAGGATCGCCCCCAAGCCCAAGACGATGTAGACAATCGAGTTGCAGATGCTCCAAGCGTTATCGGTGCCCATGTTGAAGGCGCTGTCCCGCATCGGCTCCATGATGAGACGGACGATGCCATACCACAGGAAATAACAACCGAGCAAATCGCCTTTCACGGTGTGTTTCTTGAGTCCTTTGCCCACCCCATAGACGATGAGGAAGTAACCGGCGATATTGAGCAAGCTTTCGACGAGGAAGAGCGGAATGTGAATCTGCCCCGCCCCAAGATAGCCCCCGCCGTTATTGGTGTTCATCTGAAGGAGCACCCAATTCGGAAGCCAGCTCCAGCCCGAGGTATACGCGGTCGTCGTGCCATAGACCTCACTATTGAAGAAATTGCCCCAGCGGCCGATCGCCTGGGCCAACAAAACCGTGGGCATGCAGATGTCCATCGCCCAGCGGAGATTCACGTATTTGCGGCGATAATGGAGGAAAAGAATGCCCGCCAAAGCGCCAGCGAAGGCGCCGCCGAGAATCGTGATGCCACCATCCCAAATCCGGAAGATCGAACCCCAATCGCCATTCGCGACCGGGCTGGCGAACTCGCGGTTCCAGTTGCCGATCACATACCAAATCCGGGCGCCGATGACGCCCGCGGGGAAGGCGATGATGACCAAAGTATCGAGGATTCCGTGCTTATGGAATTCCTGATAGAACTTATGATCGCAAACCCAATAGGAGACGCAGACGCCGAAGAGCATGATGATGCCATAGAAGGCGATATGAAGCGGCTTATAGTTCGCGATATCGGCCGAGGTGGTCCAAATCCAGCCACTGCCGGTGATCGAGAAGCCATTGACGAGCGGATAGGAAAGATACGGCGCGAAGCCTTCACTCATCATGAGGAAGAAGAGAATCGCAAACGGGATATCGCCCCAAAGCAGGATCGCGAAGAGCTTTTTGCCCTCGGGGCTGAGCTTTGTCTTGTAGTAATAAAGGCGGAAGGCGCTCCAAAGAAGGGCGTTTGAAAGGGCGAAGAAGAAGCCACCGATGAGGGCAAAAAATATCTGATAGGCATAGTTAATCGCCTCGCCGGCGAAAAGATTCTCGGCGTAGGCGCTCGTCGCCTTCCATTCCGGATGATAGAGGAAAAGGGTCAGGATCAAAAAGGCGGTGCCCACCCCAATCGCAAAAACCAAGCCGAAATAGCGAATCATCTCTTTCTTCGAGAAAGCGGCCTCGGTCGGGTTCTTGAGGAAATCCTCGTTCGTGTAGACGAAATAAGCGATGCCACCGACGGCAAGGAGAAGTCCTAAAATGAGAAATGCAAGTGCAGCCATAGGGTTATCTTACTATTCCTTTTGTCCTTTGTCGTTCGCCATTTGGAGTAACGGCGCCAAATATTGTCCCGTATAAGAGTCTTTGACCTGGGCGACTTGCTCGGGGGTGCCCGTCGCAACGACATTGCCACCGCGATATCCCCCTTCCGGGCCGATATCGATGATGTAATCCGCCACCTTGATGATGTCGAGGTTGTGTTCGATCACGATCACGGTATCGCCATGATCGACCAGGCTTTGAAGGACGGCGATCAGACGTTTGACGTCATCGCTATGAAGACCGGTCGTCGGCTCATCGAGGATATAAACCGTCTTGCCGGTCGGCCTCCGCTGAAGCTCAAACGCCAATTTGATGCGCTGGGCCTCGCCGCCCGAAAGGGTGGTCGCGGGTTGACCAAGCTTGATATAGCCGAGTCCGACGTCATAAAGCGTCTTGATTTTGCGGTAGATTTCGTGGCGCGCTTCAAAGAAATGCATCGCCTCTTCGACCCGCATGTCGAGGACATCGTAAATATTCTTGCCTTTGTAGTAGCAGGAAAGGGTCTCTTGGTTATAGCGCATCCCATCGCACTCATCGCACTTGACGTAGACGTCTGGCAAGAAGTTCATCGGAACATAGACGACACCGGCGCCTTGGCATTTCTCGCAGCGTCCGCCCGGGACGTTGAAGGAGAAACGGCCTTTGGTGAAGCCCCGTTCCTTGGCCTCAGGGGTCTCCGCGAAAAGATCGCGGATATCATCGAAGACTTTGGTATAGGTGGCTGGGTTGCTCCGGGGGGTTCGCCCGATCGGTTCCTGGGTCACGTTGACGACTTTGTCGATCGCCTCAAGCCCCGAGATCGAATCGAAAGCGCCCGGGAAGGTCTCTTCGCCCGTCAGTTTCTTTTGGATCGCCTTATAAAGCGTTTCGTTCACCAAGCTGGACTTGCCGCTTCCGGAAACGCCGGTGACGACGGTGAAAGTCCCCAAGGGGAACGAGACATTGAGATTCTTGAGGTTATGGCACTTCGCCCCTTTGATCGTGATCTTCTTGCCATTGCCCTTCCGGCGTTTGGAAGGCACCGCGATGTATTTGCGGCCCGCAAGATAATCGCCGGTCACCGAATCTTTGGCGTTTTCGATATCCTGAACCGATCCCGAAGCGACGATCTGGCCGCCATGGACGCCTGCCCCAGGGCCGATATCGACGAGGTAATCGGCATTCCGCATCGTCTCTTCGTCGTGCTCCACCACAATAAGGGTATTGCCGAGATCCCGCATTTCTTTGAGGGTCTTGATCAGTTTCATGTTGTCGCGTTGATGGAGGCCGATCGAAGGCTCATCAAGGACGTAAAGAACACCCGAAAGACGCGAACCGATCTGGGTCGCGAGCCGAATTCGTTGGGCTTCGCCGCCCGAGAGGGTCATCGCCAAACGGTCAAGCGTCAGATAGTCGAGGCCGACGTCGACCAAGAAAGAGGCCCGGTTATGAATCTCTTTGAGGATCAGATCCGCGATCTGAAGCTCATTCGGGGTCAATTTCGAGCGGGTATCGTCGAGCCAGGCTAAAAGTTTATCGATCGTGAGGCAGGTCGCCTCGTAAATATTGAGCCCATTGACCTGAACCGAAAGGGCGGCTTCGTTAAGGCGGGCCCCATGGCAGGTCTGGCAGATATCGTCGCGCATGAACGATTCGTAATACGGCATCATCCACTTGCTCGTCGTTTCGCTGTAACGCCGCTCGATCATCGTCTTCACGCCTTCGATCCGGCCCCACTTATGGGTTTGATTGCCGCTCGAGGAGGTCAGCACGTGATTGATGTCTTTGTCCGAGCCATAAAGCAGGATGTGACGCTGATAATCCGAAAGATCCTTCCAAGGCACATCATAAGGGATGTGATAGGCATCCATGAGAACGCAGAACTCCTGCCATTCGAGGTTGGACGTCCCGACGATGTTCTTGTAATAACGGATCGCGCCGTCATTGATGCTCTTGGTCGGATCAGGAATCAAAAGATCGACCGCGACGCTCCGGGAAATCCCCAACCCTTTGCAGTCGGGGCAATAGCCTAACGGGGCGTTAAAGGAGAATAAGCGCGGCTCAAGTTTCGGGACCGAAAACCCGCACTCAGGGCAGGTATGATTGCTCGAAAGCAAGCGTTCGCCCTTCTCGGTGTAGATCACGAGCTCGCCATGGCCCCAATCGAGGGCCAAATCGATATCCTCGGCCACTCGGCTCCGGAGATCTTTCTTGATGATCAGACGGTCGATCACAATATCGATGTCGTGGCGTTTGTTCTTATCGAGATCCCCCACTTCCTCGAGGAGCTTGAACTCGCCATCGACCCGCAAGCGCTCAAAACCTTGTTTCTTGATCTTGTCGAGCGTGTCTTTTTGAGTGCCTTTTTCGTGTTTGACGATCGGAGCGAGGATCTGGACTTTCGTCCCTTCTTCGTACTGCAAAACGCCATCGGTGATGGCCGCGGGAGAATAGGCGACGATCGGCTGATGATGATGCGGGCAATAAGGCACGCCCACCCGCGCGAAAAGAAGCCGGAAGAAATCGTAGATCTCCGTGACGGTGCCCACCGTGGACCGCGGATTGTGGGAGGTCGTCTTCTGATCAATCGAAATCGCCGGGGAAAGCCCTTCGATCGAATCGACATCGGGTTTATCGACGCCGCCGAGGAATTGCCGAGCGTACGGGCTCAAAGATTCGACGTAGCGTCTTTGCCCTTCGGCGTAGATCGTATCAAAAGCCAAGGTGGATTTGCCACTGCCGGAAAGCCCGGTGAATACGGTTAACGTATCTTTCGGGATCACGACATCCACGTTCTTTAAGTTATTTTCTCTGGCGCCTTTGACGACGATGTATTTCTTGCTGTCCATAATGCCCGATTATTATAACGGACAACTCGCAGGCACGCACGCGAAAGGACTCACGAAAAGAAAGATGTTCCTTCCCATCTAGAAATTCCGGAAAGGACTTCCACTAGATTATTCACCCAGGAAGGTTATAATAAACCGCGCCGGGACGTAGCACAGCTTGGTAGTGCACTACCTTGGGGTGGTAGGGGTCATGGGTTCGAATCCCACCGTTCCGACCAGTGAAAGCAAAAAGCCACGATGACTCGTGGCTTTTCTT
>DAIQMS010000002.1:0-85044 GCA_036788815.1 Bacillota bacterium | reverse complement strand
TTTCCTTACATCGCGTCCGGGGCGCTGACACCGAGAATCCTAAGGGCATTCTCGAGGGTGATCATCGTGGCTTTCATGAGGGCAAGTCGGCATCCGGTGCCAACTTTGTCATCATGATCGATGATCTTCGTCGCGGCATAATATTCATGAATGGATTGAGCCAAAGAATGGATATAGCCCGCCACTTTGTAAGGGGCCCGCGCTTCCGCGGCAGTCTCTATCATACTAGGAAAATCGGCGAGTTGCTTCAAAATATCGCCTTCTTGGCGCGAAACGAGGGCTTTCCCCGACGTCTCGAGCTCAAAATCCTTGCCCATCTCGAGCAAAGAGTGGCAACGGGCGTGCGCGTATTGGGCGTAATAGACCGGGTTGTCTTTCGACTTCGACAAGGCCAAATTCATATCGAAGAGGATCGGCGTGTCCCCGCTCTTCTCACTGAAGAAGTAACGGACCGCATCGACGCCGACATCGGCGACGAGATCGCGGTGGGCGATCGCTTTGCCCGTCCGTTTGCTCATCTTCACTTCTTCGCCATCTTTGAACACTTTGACGATCTGATAGATGCCAAAGGCCAAGGAATCATAGGAATAGCCTTTCATCGCCAGGGCGGCCCGCATCCGGTTTAAGTAACCGAAGTGGTCGGCGCCGAGCATATCGACCAAGAGATCGAATCCGCGACTCATCTTATTGTAGTGATAGCAGATATCCGGCATGAAATAGGTGTACATGCCATTCGATTTGATGATCGGCCGATCCTTGTCATCGAGCGGTTTGCCCTCGTGATCGAGAATCGCGGTCGTCTTGAGATAGGTTGCCCCACCCTCTTCGTAGACGAAGCCCTTCTTCCGGAGCTCTTCGATCGTATCGGGGATCGTCGTGCCTTTCCGGATGTCAGACTCGTAAGAGAACTTATCGAAATGAACGCCGAAGTCGGCGAGGTCTTTCTTGATCTTCGCCATTTCGGCATCAATGCCATAGGAAATGAAGAAATCGTGTGACTCCTTGTCGTCCTTCAAATACTTGTCGCCATATTTGTCTTTGATGCTTTGGGCGATCCCGATGATGTCTTCACCATGGTAATCGTCATCTCCGAGGGTGATTTTCTCACCGAAGAGCTCATGGTAGCGTAACGAAAGCGAATGGCCAAGATGCTCAACCTGGTTCCCACAGTTATTGACGTAATACTCGCGGGTCACCTCGTAGCCGGCTTTGGCATAGAGATTGGCGATCGCATCGCCTAAGGCCGCGCCCCGGGTATGGCCCAAATGGAGGTCGCCCGTCGGGTTAGCCGAAACGTATTCGACATCGACTTTCTTGTGCTTCGCGGCGCCTTGGCCATAATTGGCCCCTTCTTTGAGAATCGTCCCGACGATCGAGCCGAGCGAGGCTTGGGCCATGAAGAAATTGATAAAGCCCGGGCCGGCCACTTCGATATGGTCGATCGCCTCCGAAACGATGGCTTTTTGCAAAGCGGCGGCTAATTCCTGCGGCTTCTTGCCGAGTTTCTTCGCGTACTTGAGCGCGATGTTGCTCGCGTAGTCGCCATGGGCCGGATCCTTCGAATGATCGATCGTGATCTCCTCAAGCGGCACGGAAACGCCGAGGGTCTTCATCCCTTCGGCAATCGCGTTTTTTAAGAGTTCTTCGTTGTTCATAGTGTTAATCCTTGATAAGAGTCAGAACGCAGATGGCTTTGATGGCTTCGCCTTTTCCGACGGCATCGAGGCCTTCGTTCGTCATCGCTTTGATGGAGGCTTGGCTTTCTTTGATCTCGAGCGCCAAGGCCAGATTCGCTTTCATCTCGCCGATCCAAGGAGCCAACTTCGGCTCTTCGGAGAGGATCGAGGCATCGGCGTTATTGACGCGATAGCCGCGTTCCTTGACGAGGCTCAGGCATTTCTTCACGATCAATAAGGAATCGATTCCGGCGATGGAGGGGTCGCTCGGCGGAAAATACTTCCCGATGTCGCCTAAGCCCAAGGCCCCGAGAAGGGCATCGCTCACGGCGTGAAACACCACATCGGCGTCCGAATGGCCTTCTAAGCCAAGATCAAACGGGATCTTGACGCCAGAGAGCACGAGCTTGCGCCCGGGGACTAAACGATGGATGTCTTCCCCATATCCCACGCGGAAATCGTTCATTTGGTCACGTTGAAACGGAAGAAGACGACATCGCCGTCTTTCATCACGTACTCCTTGCCTTCGCTCCGGAGCTTGCCCGCTTCTTTGACGGCCAACTCGCTCCCGTACTTTTTGAGTTCTTCGAAATCGTAGATCTCGGCTTTGATGAAGCCTTTCTGGAAATCGCTATGGATGATGCCCGCGCATTCCGGAGCTAACATGCCATTTTGGAAGGTCCAGGCGCGGCACTCATCGGCGCCGCAGGTGAAGAAGGTCGAAAGATTGAGAAGCTTGTAGGAAGCCTTGACCAGTTTGTCGAGGCCGCTCTCGGTCGCGCCTAAGGAAGCGAGGAAGTCTTTGCGGTCCGCTTCGGAGGGCATCTGAGAGATCTCGTATTCGATTTCGCACGAAAGCGGGATGCACTGGGCATTCTCGCCTTCCGCGACTTTCTTGACATCTTGGTAATACTTGCAATGCTCCAAATCGGTGTAGTCGCTATCAGCGACGTTCGCGACGTAGAGAATCGGCTTGAGGGTCAATAAGAAGAAATTCTTGCGGGCGTAATCCATCTGCTCTTGGCTGAGGCCTTTGACGAGCCGGGCCGGGATCCCCTGCTCAAGCACGCCTTTGAGGGCGGTGAGGATCGGCATTTCGTATTGGGCGACCTTATCATGGGCGACCCGGGCGCGGATGTCTTGCTTGCCGATCCGGTTATTGATCTGATCGAGGTCCGACATCGAAAGCTCAAGATTGATGACCGAAATATCATCGAGCGGATTCACCGGCGCTTCCGCGTAACGGAGAATCTGTGGGTTATCGAAGCAGCGCACCACTTCCACGATCGCATCGCATTCACGAATCGCGGCGAGGAATTGGTTGCCCAAGCCTTCGCCTTTGCTCGCGCCTTTGACCAAGCCGGCGATATCGTAGAAGTCGAAGGTCGCGTTGATCTTGCGCTTCGGCTTGAACATCTCGGTGAGGAAATCGAGCCGCTCATCGGGAACAAGGCAAACCCCGGTGTTCGGATTGATGGTCGCAAAAGGATAGTTCTCCGCCAAGACGTGTGAATTGGTGATGGCATTGAACAGAGTGGACTTGCCCACGTTAGGAAGACCGACGATACCCGCTTTTAAGGACATTTTGAAAACTTCTTTCTTTAATCTCGTAGAGATTATATCTCCCTAGGGAAGATAAAGGAAGAATCCTTCGGGATGTAGAAAAAAGGACAAAGAAAAACCCTCACCGTGAGGTGGGGGTTTCAGGATCAAACTTATCTATTACTAGAAAGTTCAATTACTTGGCAGCGGCAACCGCCGCGTCAAGCTTCTTGATCTTAGCGGCACGCGGACCACGATCGGATTGCTGAACGTCGAACTCAACGTGTTCGCCCTGCTCGGCAGTCTTGTAGTTGTCCATCTGAAGCTCGCTATAGTGGAAGAAGTAGTCAACGCCATCATCACCGTGGATGAAGCCGTAACCCTTCTCCTTGTTGAACATCTTAACTGTTCCCTTCATGGAGTATCTAACCTTTCTAGTTCGTTCGTATCTACACGACACTAACCAACCGCGGATTACTATACACCCACCAAAGAAAAAGCGTTAACAAAAAACGCTGAGTTTCTCAAAAAGGCCATCCCTAGCGACCTTCTCGGGAGAAATCTCGTCGATAAACCCAACCCCGGAGGAGAAAATAGGCCAAGAAGAGGCCCACGAGCCCGGCGAGAGCCATCGCCCCGAAGGGCAAAAGATCGAAAGCGAAGGCCCGGCTGGAACCGAAGTTCGACTGAATCGCCCGATCGAAGAAATACTCGGCGAAGAAAAGCTCGATGAGGGCAAGTAAAGCCGCGCCTCCCGTCAGGAGGGACAAGGTCGCCCCATAGGACTCTGCCACCGCTTCGCGCGGGATGCCCAGGACGTAGAGCATCTTGCCTTCATTTCGATTTTCGAGCGAGGTCAATAAAGCGACTGTGAAAAGGAGGAAGGCAGAAATCGAAAGCGTGAGGCCACTCGCAATCCTGAGGAGAAGATCGATCGAAGAAATCACACCCGAGAGGGAATCTTTGACGCTCAAGGAAGGATCGACGAAATGGTAAGCGGGGTATTTGGCGCCCAAAGCGGAGATCACCTCCTGGCTCTTGGAAGGGTCCTTGAGGTTAAGAAGAAGTTTGTCCGGCTCCAAAGAAAAAGCGCTCAAACCCAAGACGTCGCGGTAGAAATCGATCGGCCAATAGCTTTCGGCGTAGAGGACATCGTTCTCGGAACTCGCCGTCCCCACCACCTTGAGCTCAAAGCCGCGGTAATCCCTTTCGAGATTCTCGCCGACCTCCTTGCTCGAGACGAAGCCCGCCCCATAGACCACTTGGGGGTGGCCCCACTTCTCCGCTAAATGAGTTGAGAGAACGACTTCTTCTTCGCCCACGGGACGCCGACCGCTCTTCAAAGCGGAAAAATCGCTCGAAAAAGAGAGGGCGGAGGAAAGAGGTTTGAGATAGGAGCCTTCGACGGCGTCTTTGGGGAGAGTCGGTTCCACCAAAGCCTGACTCAATGGCGAAACGGATAAGGCATCGATCAAAGCGTTCGCGCTACTCTCGCTGGCGCTCAGAAAGAACGGATGGCTGAAGCCGCTGGCGAGGGCTTCGGGATAGGATTCGTAACTCCCTTCGGCGCAGAGTGAAAACGAGGAAAAACGCCGATCGGAGGACACTTCACTAATGAGGGAAGGCGCTAAAGAATGCTTATCGGCCAAAAAGACATAGAACCGCTTGAGCTCGCTCATTCTTCCCAAGACGCAATGGGTTTGCTCATACTCGTAAGAGGCTCGTTCAAAAACATAGGGCGAAAGGGTCTCGTCCTTCCTCACTTCCTTCATGAACTCGTAGGGCGTGCTCCTTGGTTCGAGATAGAAGACCTTTTGGAGGATCCATGGCTTCGAATGGTCAGGCTCATCGGAGGAAGGAAAACGCATCTTCTCTTCGAGGAGGTAACGGCTCCAGCGATGATCGTAATGGAAGAGAGTAGGCACTTCGCTTGGGGTCACCGCCACGATCGAAAGAAGCTGCTCGTCTTCATAAGCCCAGCTCGCGTTGGCGACTTCGAGCCGGAACGCGAGGCTCTTCTTGGAAAGATATTGGCCTAAGGTCTCGTAGCTCCGCCGAATATGGAGCGCCAGGCAAATTGAGGCCATCGAAGAATAAGGAAGCCCCACCACGATCTGATCCTCTTCGAGGAACGGCGGGCATTCGGGATAGAAGTCCCGCTCCGTCTCAAGATCGAGCCAAAGGAAATCCGCGCAGGTCCTTATCCCAAAAGAAGGAATGACAACCGAGGAATAATCTCCATCGACGATCGCCTCATTCGCATCGGGAAAATAGCTCTCAAACGGCGCGAGGTAACTAACCCCGTAGTCTTGGATCCATTTCGGATGCTTGAGGGCGATCTTCTCCACGTTCTCCTCGCTTTCGGAAATGACTCTCCCGAAGGTGGCTTCGCCCCGTTCCGCCTTCTCCATCACGACCACCCCTTCGCCGGTGAGCGAGGTGAAGGCCGAGGAAAGGTTCGCCGAAAGATCGCGGCTGACGTAGAGCGATAAGCCGAGTGAGAGAAGCGAGAAAGAAAGGATCGAAAACGAAAGGAGACTCCGTTTCTTTTTGGCTTTGAGAAGATGGAGCCCGTGCTGAAGCCAGAGCGAAAAAGGCGGATGGTTCGTCCCTTTTTCCTTGGGGCTATGAAGGGTCGGAATCGACCCGTTCCCACCTTCGAGCAAGGGAGGTTGATCCGCTTGAAGGAAGGCCCCGTCTTTGAGGGCAAGAACATGATCGGCATAGTGGCTGCTCCTCGTCAAATCGTGCGACACGACAATCACGAGGCGCTTCTTGGAAAGCTCATGAAGATAGCCATAGATCAGCTTGGCATTCTCCGGGTCGAGCGCCCCGGTCGGCTCATCGGCCAAAAGGATCTCCGGATCATTCACCAAGGCTCGGGCAAGCGCGACCCTTTGCCTTTCCCCGCCCGAGAGGGTGTTGGCTTTCTGGCTCGCTTTCTCCTTCAAATTCACAAAGGAAAGGAGATCGAGCGCTTTCCGTTTAGCGAGCCGCTTGGGAAGACTCGACGAAGCCTCAAGAGGCAAAAGGACGTTGGCCAAGGCGCTTTCGAGCTCCAAGAGGTCGCTCCCTTGGCGGAGATAACCCACATGGGAAAGCCGGAAGCGGGAACGGGCGTCCTCATTCCGGTCTTTGAGCAAACTCCCTAGCGTCACGAGTTCGCCAGTGTAGGCCACGTCGATCCCCGAAACGAGATCGAGGAACGTGCTCTTGCCGCTGCCGGAATCCCCGACAATCGCATAGAGCCCCGTCTTCTCAAAACTCAGCGTCACATCGGAAAAGATCACCTGCTCCCCGAAGCGTTTTCCTAAGTGACGCGCCTCTAAGCCCTTCATTCGTCGCGGAGCTCCTCCGAAAGCTCATTGTGGGAGGCGTGGCGAAGAGGGATGCCCGCCCCGAGGAGCGGGAGGAGAAGGCTGATGAAACCGAGAGCCAAGAAAAGAAATCCCGGAATCCCGAAATAGCTCCCCAAGGGAATCGAAAGGAGATTCGCCACCCCCGCTTTCTTCTCGAGGAAAAGCGAGCCATAACGTTCTAAGGGGAGCGCGAACGCCAAAGCGGCAACCGCGGCACTAAATGATGTAAAGACGCTCGGGGCCAAAGAGAGGAAACGGACATCTTTGCCCCTGGCCCCAAGAGAAAGGAGAATCGCCATCTCCTTCTTCCGTTCCAAAAAGGAGGAATAGGCCAAGGAGCCGATGATGAAACTCACCCCAAGGAAGCCAATGATGAGGAAGGGAACCAAGCTGAGTGAGAAAGCCTCGGTCAGACTTGTGAAGGCGCTCTCGAGCGAAAAGGCGTTCGATGTGATCGAATAAGTGGAAGAGGCCTCGCTTAAGGCCACTGCCTTCCTTTTGAGGCGGTCGGCCGCGTTCTCATCATCGGCGAAGACGAGGAAATCGTAGGCGCTATAGGGCGAATGGCCATCGCTTTCGAGGACGAAGGAGGCGCAATCGACCTCGTGTTTCTCCGCCTTCGAGATCGAATCGAGTTTCACCTCGCTTAATTCATAGGCGAGGGCAGGATAGGAGTAATAGACCTTGGGCGAATTGAGGAAGGAGAATTCGGAGACGATCCCTTTGATCACGAACGAGAAAGAGAAGCTCACCTCATCGAAAGCACCTAGAGAAGAGACACTCACGGATTTCAAAACCGTGAGCCTTTTGCCAAGGATATCCTCGGGGAAGAGAGCGGCGAACTCCTCGTTCACGAGCACTTCTTCGAAAGCGTTCCCTCGGGGAAGAACTCCCGACTTCAAGAAGGAAGTCTTCCGGGTGGAGAGGCTAAGATCATAAACGGGCAAGAAGCTGGCCGGCTCCTTTTCTTTGCCTTCGAAGGAATACGCCATCGAGGCGGGGAAGAAATAGGAATAGTCCGGCTCGATATGGAGGCCTGGAAGCGAGCCTAGCGCTTCTTCCGCTTCCTTTTCTTCGGGCCGGGAGGATTCGCTCAGTTTGAGGGGCGAGCCCTCGATCGGGTAGGTCGTGGTTTTGGCGAAAGAGGCCTGAAGATACTGAAGCGACGCCCGCTTCTCTTTCTCGATCAAGCTGTGGCTCCCCGCGTAGAAACCAAAGGTGCCGATGAGGGCGACGTAGCAAAGGAAGGCTGAGATGAAGGACAGGGCGTTTTTGAAACCATCCGCATGGTAGTTCTCCCGGAGGAGAGCGAAGAGCCAGCCTCTGGATTTTCCTCGCGATTCCTTGAGGTTCGGGGGGTCGCTCTCTTTCTTTGAGGGCGTGTCCGAAAGGAGCTTCCCATTCGCCAAGACAATTTCCCGCTCGGCATATAAAGCGACCAGCCGCTCATTGTGGCTCACCAGGAGCACCAAGGTGTCCCTCGCAATCTTCTTAAGGGTGTCCATCACCAATTCCTCGTTGGCTTTATCGAGCGCCCCGGTCGGCTCGTCGGCGAAGATGGTTTTCGGCTTCCCAATCAAGGCCCGCAAGATCGCAACCCTTTGTTTCTCCCCGCCCGAAAGAAGCCGGGCCTTCTTCTTTTCAAGGTCTTCTAGATGGAAGTTCTTAAAGAGGACGTGGGCGGCAAGAGCGGCGTCTTTTTCCCCCTCCCCACGGAGAAGAAGCGGGAGTTCGACGTTCTCGAACGCCGTCTTTTCTTCAAGCAAATTGAAATGCTGATAGATGAACGCGCACTCGTAGGCGCGGTAGTCTTCTTTCTTCTCCTCCGAATAGGAATCGATCCGCTCATTGAGGAAGCGGATTTCCCCTTCGCTCGGTTTCGTCAAAAGCGAGAGACAATTGAGCAAAGTGCTCTTGCCGCTTCCCGAAGCGCCGGTGATCGCAATGAGGCCTTTTGAGGGGAGTTCGAGCGAAATCCCTCGAAGAGCCCAGGACGTTCCGGATGGCGACGAGAAGCTTTTGCCAAGGTTAATAATGCTGTAAATAAGAAAAACCCTCCATATATCCATAGAGGGTTTTTGCTCATTTGTGCCCCTCGACTTTCAAGGGACCTTCATGATGGGCCACCACGCGCTTCACTTTTGTGTTGAAGGCATCGCGGTCCAACAAGAGGAGATTTCCGCAGCCAAGACAGCGAATTTTGATGTCGGCGCCCACCCGGACGATCTGGAAGAGACGACTGTGGAAAGAACACGGATGTTCTTTTTTCATCTCCACTTCGTCATAGAGGGCGTAGGTGGGGACTACCAAGGCTTATCCTCCATGAGGACGGCGGCCGGGATCTTCGGAAGGCCAGGCATCGTCATAATCGCACCCGTGAGCGGAACGACGAAGTTCGCGCCCGCCGAGAGATTGACCTCCCGGATCGTGATGGTGAAGCCTTTCGGCGCCCCCAGCACTTTCGGATCATCGGTGAGGGACTGCGGGGTCTTTGCCATGCAGACATAGGCATCGGAGAAGCCCATCTTCTCATAGGTTTCGATCTGCTCGAGGGCTTTTGGCTCATAAACGACTTGGCCCGCCCGATAGATTTCTTTGGCGATCGTCTCGATTTTGCTCTTGATCGGCTTATGAAGATCATAGATCGGATGGTAATTGCTCGGGACGTTCTTGAGGATCTCGACGACTTTCTTGGCGAGATCGATCGAGCCATCGCCGCCTTTGAGGAAGCCATCGAGGAACGCGTATTCGTAATGATGCTCATCGCACCATTTCTCCAAATAAGCGATCTCCTTTGGCGAATCGCTCTCGAAGTGGTTGATCGCCACGATGACGGGCAAACCGAACTTCTTGATGTTCTCCAAATGGGTTTCAAGGTTATCCATGCCTTTCGAAAGGGCATCGACATCCTCGGTCTTGAGGTTCTCAAATGCCTCGCCGCCGTGCATCTTCAGGGCGCGGATCGTAGCCACCATGACGGCAAGATCCGGATGGAGCCCACCTTCGCGGGAAGCGATATCGAGGAACTTCTCGGCGCCTAAATCCGCGGCAAAACCCGCCTCGGTGACCACGATCGGGGCTAACTTGAGGGCCATCTTGGTCGCGATTAAGCTATTGCAGCCATGGGCGATATTGGCAAAGGGCCCGCCATGGATCAAGACCGGATTGTTCTCGAGGGTCTGGACCAAGTTCGGCTTGAGCGCTTCTTTCATGAGCTTCATGACCGCATGGGTGCATCTCAGGTCTTTGACCGTCACCGGTTTGCCTTCTTTGTCATAGGCGACGATGATCTTGCAAAGCCGGGCGTGGAAATCCTCCTCGTCCTTGGCCAAGCACATAATCGCCATCATCTCGCTCGCGACGGTGATCACGAAACCATCTTGGCGGACGACGCCATTTTTGGCGCCTTGGGCCACTGTGATCTCGCGAAGGGCGCGGTCATTCATGTCCATCGCCCGTTTCCAGACGATCCGGTTCGGATCGATGTTCAAGGGATTGCCTTGATAAATCGAGTTATCGATCACGGCCGAAATCAAATTGATCGAGCTCGTGAGCGCGTGCATATCCCCCGTGAAATGGAGGTTGATGTCTTCGGAGGGCGCCACGGAAGCGAGACCGCCGCCGGTCGCGCCGCCTTTGATGCCAAAGACCGGGCCGAGCGCCGGTTCTCGTAAGCAAAGAAGGGCCTTCTGGCCGATTTTGCCAAAGCCTTCGGTAAGGGCGATCGAGGTCGTGGTTTTCCCTTCGCCGGCCTTGGTCGGGGTGATTGCAGTCACGAGGACCAATTTGCCATCCGGCTTATTGACCAACTTCTCGTTGATCGCGGTATCGATCTTGGCTTTGTAGAAGCCATAAGGAATCACATACTCGCTTGGAATCCCCGCGTTAGCGGCGATTTCGTTTATTTTTAAAAGACTCATGGAAAACTTCCTCCAAAAACAATGCTGTTTCTTTACCGATTTAGGATATTACTTCGAGGGGTTATTTAAAAGAATTTTTAGTGCGCTCGAGGCCAAAAGGAGGCCCGCTTCCGAAGGCACCATCATAAGCGAAGCGGGCTTTTGCCCCCGGACCAGCGGCAGTTCTTCGGAAAGGACGCCGGTGATTTTTTTGAGGTCAATCCCCTGTTTCCGGAGCTCATTTCGGAGTTTCTTCGCTAACGGATCGCCTTCCGTTTTATCGAGCCGGCAAAGGGTGACTTGGCTCGGATCGAGCCGGTTGCCCATCCCGAGCGAAATGAAAAACGGGATATCGTGGGCTAAGGCATAAGAGATGAGGGCAATCTTCGCGGGGATGTCGTCCATCGCATCGATCAGACAGTCGCAAGAGGAGTAATCGTGCTCCTTGAACGACTCCGCGCTCACCGAATAGCATTCCGGAAGCACTTCGACGTCGAGCCGGATGCTTTTGGCCCTTAAGAAGGCCACCCCGGCTTTCTTTGCCCCGACATCCGAAGCGAGGTAAAGGATCTGGCGGTTGAGATTCGACTCATCCACCACATCGCGGTCGATCGCGTAAATATGGCCCACGCCCGAGCGGACGAGCGCTTCAAAGCAGGTCCCTCCGACGCCCCCGAGGCCGAAGATGGCGACTTTCTTATTCTTGAGGAGCGCGACGTTCTCCTTCCCCAAAAGGAGGGCGCTTCGATCATCGATAGTGCGCATAATCCTTTTCGATATCCTCCTTCGATGAGACCGAGACGAGCGAAAACTGATGCCGGAACCAGGTGTACTGATTCTTAATATAATGCCGCGTGTTGGTTTTGATGAGGGCTTTCGTTTCCTCAAGGCTCGCTTGCTTATCGAGATACGGGAAGAGTTCCTTCACCCCGATCGCTTTGAAGGCCATCGCCTTCCGGCCATATTTCTCGATGAGGGGCACCGTTTCTTCCAAAAGGCCCGAGGCGAACATCGTCTCCACTCTTTCTTCGGCATGGGCGTAAAGCGTCTCCCGTTCCTTGTCGAGCTCATAGAAACGAACCGGATAGATCGGCTGATGGCTTTGCTTGGCTAAAAGGGCGGTTTTGCTTTCCCCGCCGGCCAAGCAAATCTGGATGTCGCGGAGGACCCGCCTCCGGTTATTGGGACTGATCTTTTGAGCTTCTATAGGGTCGAGTTCTTCCAATTTCCTGTGCAAATCCCCATCATTTAACCCTTCGTAGGGGCTCATATCCACTTTCGAGGTATCGAGAGAAAGGTCGTAATCGTAGAGGGCGCTTCGGATATAAAGCCCACTGCCACCGACGAGGATCGGAAGCTTGCCATGACTTTGAACCTCGGCGATCGCTTTTCGGCAATCCTTTTGATAATGGGCGATATCGTAGCCTTTCGTAAGCGGCACGAAAGCATAGAGATGATGGGGTACCTCTTTCTTCATTTCTTCGGTGGGAGCGGCGGTCGCGACCGTGAGTTCTTGGTAAACCTGAAAGGCATCGGCATTGATGATTTCGCCATCAAGGTCTTTGGCCAAGGAGATCGCCAATTCGCTTTTGCCGCTTCCGGTGGCCCCGGTCAAAACAAGGATCATTTGAGGGCGTCCCTCACCTCAAGCAGGCTTTCCTCGACTTGGTCCAGGAGCGCTTCCCGATTCTGGAGAAGCGGGTTCGTTTGAATCTTCGTCAAAATCGTTTCGTATTCTTTTTTATCGGCGGCATATTTGACTTTATCCATCATATCGAGCGCCATGGCTTTTTTGCTCTTCACGAGACCTTCGCCAAGCGCTTTGATCGTCGGATCGTTCCGGATCGCCTCATCGAGCGAAAGATATTCTTTGAGGAGCGGATCTTTGCTCATGAGGAACGCGACGTCTTTGGCTTTCAAAAGAATCGGATCCCCGACTAACTCGCCCAAAAGCGAATAGGTATGGCTCATCGTGACTTTGACGGGAACGAGGCAGCCCGTGAGATAGGCCGGACCTTTGAAATTGATCAGTTTGCCATTCGTGGCGTAGCCCGAAAGCACTTCGTCATTCCGTTTCGAGGGTCCTTCGACGAGCACTTCAAAGGTCTTCCCGACCATCGAAAGCGAATGCTCGGAAGTCGTTTTCTCGATCACGGTCTTGAGCCGGTCGAATCGCTCGTGTTTCACTTCGTCAGGCACCTGAACCATCGCTGCGGCAGGGGTCCCCACCCGCGGCGAATAGATAAAGGTGAAGGCAGCGCTGTAATGGACTTCTTCCGCCAAGGATAACGTATCGGCGAATTCTTCTTCCGTCTCGCCGGGGAAGCCGACGATGATATCGGTCGTGATCGCGATATTAGGCATCGCCTCCCGTAACTTCTTCACGAGGGCAAGATAACCTTCTCTCGTGTAGCGGCGCCCCATCCGCTTGAGGCAAGAGGTGCTCCCCGACTGAACGGGGAAATGAAGCCAAGGAACGATGTTTGGGTATTGGGCCATGACCTCGATCATCTCATCGGTGAATTGCGAAGGATAAGAGGTCAGAAAGCGGAGCCGTGGAACCCCTAACTTTGCCACTTCTTCGAGGAGCAAGGCAAAGGTGGTTCCGTCTTTGAGGTCGAGGCCATAGCTATTGACGTTTTGGCCCAATAAGGTGATTTCTTTGTAGCCATGCTTCACCAAATCCTCGCACTCTTTGAGGATGTCTTTGGCGTAGCGGCTTCTTTCCCGCCCCCGGGTATAAGGCACGATGCAATAGGTGCAGAACTTATCGCAGCCATAGGAAATATTCACGAAGGCCTCAAAAGGCGAAAGCCGGACCGAAGGGAGCGACTCCACCACTTCGCCCGCGAAACTGCGGACGTCGACGATCGCCTTCCGTCTCCGGACGACCTCATCGAGAAGCGTCAGAATATTCGCGACATCGTGGGTGCCGATGATGAGCGAGATATAGGGATAGGTGCTCATGAGCTTCTCGGCCACGCCGTTTTCGCCCATCACGCAACCCGCTAAGACAAGAAGGAAATCCGGATCGGCTTCTTTCCGGGCCTTGCAAAGCCCGATTTCGCCATAGATTTTCTCTTCGGCGTTCTCGCGGACGGCACAGGTGTTGATCAAGACGAGATTCGCTTCCTCAAAGGACGCGGCTTTCGTGAAGCCGGCCCGTTCCAAATAGCCGGCGAAGATCTCTTCATCGCGGATATTGGCTTGGCAGCCATAGGTCCGGATCGAATAGGTTTTGCCTTGGGCAAACGCTTTTAAAGCCGGGGGAACGACGTTCGAGGAAATGAGCCGGGGCGTGACTTCGCTCCGCTTGGCGGCGTCTTTTTGGCTCGGCAAGGATTTGATTTCGCAAGAGCTCATTTCTTTATTTCCCTTC
This sequence comes from Bacillota bacterium, assembly GCA_036788815.1. GTDB lineage: Bacteria > Bacillota_I > Bacilli_A > RFN20 > CAG-826 > UBA4951. The sequence continues at coordinate 71,189 of DAIQMS010000002.1, read as the reverse complement.
TTCGACAATCTCGTTGATCGGGGTGACTTTCAGGCAATGCCCCGTCGTCTCGTCAAAATCCATGAGAATCGCATTCACCATCATCGGGGCATGGTCATCGAGGCCGAAAGCGCCTTTATGCCCATACACGATTTTATCGATGACGGAGTTCTTTTCAAAGCCAATCACGCCGGTCGGATCCCCGCACATGCCGACATCGCTCATGAAGGCGGTGCCATTCGGAAGGATTTTCGCATCGGCGGTCTGGACATGGGTGTGGGTCCCTAAAACCGCGGACACCTTGCCATCATAGACATAGCCGAAAATGGCTTTCTCGGAGGTCGAATCGGCGTGGTAGTCGACGATATGGATCGCCGGGTGATCCTCGGCTTTGAGAAGCTCGTCCATCGCCTCGAAGGGCGAACGGACGGTTTCTTCCATCGCGAAGACGCCAAGCACATTCGTGACTCTCACTTCGACGCCATCGACGCCATAGGAGGCGCTCCCGGAACCATGGTGATAGTTCAGGATGTTGAGCGGCCGGACGAGGTCATCGGCATCATCGAGATAATCATCGACTTCTTGTTTGCTGTGCCAATGGTTCCCCAAAGTGATGCAATCGACCCCGGAATCAATGAGATAACGGTAATGGGATTCGGTGAGGCCTTTGCCATGCGAAGCGTTCTCGCCATTGGCGATCACAAAGTCGACATCGTATTTCTCGACAAGTCTCGGCAAAGAAAGATGGACCGCAATGCGGCCCACCTTCCCGACGATATCCCCATAGAAGAGAATTCGCACAATCGCTCCTTTTACTTCGCGGTCTCAACGGCTCGATACTCACGGATGACGGACACTTTGATCGTGCCCGGATAGGTCATGGTCGATTCGATCTTCTCGCGCATTTCCTGCGCCATCTTGACGGCATCGGCATCGCTGACTTTGTCCGGAATGACCATCACGCGAACCTCGCGGCCCGCTTGCATGGCATAGGCTTGCTGGACGCCTTCGAAGCCCCGGGCGATCTCCTCGAGCTGGCCAATGCGTTTCACATAGGTCTCCAAGGTCTCGCTGCGGGCGCCTGGACGGGCGGCCGAGAGCGTATCAGCGGCTTGGACGAGGTGAGCGATAACGCTCTTCGCCTCGACGTCGCCGTGGTGCGACTCAATCGAGTTGATGACGACATCCGGCTCGTTGTACTTGCGGGCGAGTTCGGCGCCGAGTTGAACGTGGGAGCCTTCTTGCTCGAAGTCCACCGCTTTGCCGATATCGTGGAGCAAGCCCGCTCTCCGGGCCAAGTTCTGATCGAGGCCCAATTCCGCGGCCATGATGCCGGTGAGGTAGGCGACTTCGACCGAGTGGTCCAAAGCGTTCTGGCCAAACGAAGTGCGGTATTTGAGTTTGCCCAAGTAGCCGCAGAGTTCTTTGCTGATGCGCGGAAGCCCGAGTTTGAGGCAGGCTTCTTCGCCGGCCTTCTGGGTTTCGGTGTCGACGTTGGCTTTCATCTTAGCAGCCACTTCTTCGATGCGGCCCGGCTGGATTCGGCCATCTTTGACGAGGGCTTCCATCGTCCGGCGCGCGATTTCGCGGCGGATCGGATCGAAGCAACTCACCGTGATGACTTCCGGGGTATCGTCGATCACCAGGTCGACGCCCAAGGTCTGTTCCAAAACGCGGATGTTGCGTCCTTCGCGGCCGATGATGCGGCCCTTAAGCTCATCCGAAGGAAGCGGAATGACCGCGACCGTGCGTTCGGTCGTGACTTCCTGCGCGTACTTATCGCAAGCGAGCGAGAGCAAATCGCGGGCTTTGTTCTCTGCGGTGTCCCGGGCTTCGTCTTCCTGGTTCTTGATATAGGCGGCGATTTCGCCCGCCATCTTATTCTCGACGCGGGAGAGAATCTCGTCGTGGGCTTCCTTGACGGACATGCCGGAGACTTTCTCGAGTTCGGTCAAGATGCTATTGATCTTGGCATCGAGGTCTTGGCTCTTCTTGTCGGTTTCGGCGATCTTCGCCGTCAACGCGTCGTTCTTCTGATCGAGGGCGTTTTCCTTTTGAAGAAGGGTATTGTCGCGGGCATCGATCGTCTGCTCCCGCAAATCGAGCTTCGCCTGCTCACCTTGAATCTCCTGCTTCATCTGCCGGATTTCGTTCTGAGCGTTCTGCTTAGCTTCGAAAGCGGCTTGCTTCGCGTCAAGTTCGGCATTCTTCGTGATCCGTTCCGCCTTGATCTCGGCGTCACGAATAATCAATTTCGCCTGTTTGTCGGCATTCTTGTTCTTCATCGCCGGAACGAGCTTAAAAACCAAGACAGTGCCGCCAATTCCAAGCAAAAGAGCTACGATGCCAATGATCAGGCCAATCCACCATTCCATACTGAAACTACTCCTTTATGTTCATCCGAAAAAAGCGCTACTCCACCTCACACGAAAAATAGGATTGACTGATGTGTTTATCTTAACGGGGTGAACCCGATTACGAGAACCCAAACGCAATCTATGGGTGGTAAGTACCTTTCGGTACGTCACTATTGTAGCAAGGTCGGAAGGGAAGCGCTATCAAAAATAGGGAAAGCGCGCTTTGGGCCTGCCCTTTCTTTTTTCCCTCCAAAAATCCCCCGAAAAAAGGATGGGGTTTTGCCAAGGATAATTCCAAATTTAGGCCAAAAGAAAGCCCCGAGCGAACTCGGGGCCGTCGTTCCATTATTTGTCGTCCGTCGCAGCGGGAGTCGCTCCCGGAGCATCGGCGACGACGCCATCCTCATCCGCCTTCGCCGGAGCGCCTTTGAGGATTGCTCTCAGTTTGGCTTCGAGGTCATTGGCGACCTCCGGATGGCTGTCCATGTAGGCTTTCGCCGCATCGCGGCCATTGCCGATCTTCTCGCCGGAGATCATGTACCAGTTGCCAGTCTTCTGAACTAAGCCATTCTCGACGCCGAGATCGACGATTTCGCCATCTTTGGCAAAGCCATGGCCATAAAGGAGATCAACCACGCAGGTCTTGAACGGCGGCGCGACCTTATTCTTCACGACTTTGATCTTCACCGAGTTGCCGATGATCTCTGAACCGTTTTTAATCGCATCGGCTCTCCGAAGATCGAGACGAATCGTGGCGTAGAACTTGAGGGCTCTGCCACCGGTCGTCGTCTCGGGGTTGCCATACATGACGCCAACCTTTTCGCGGAGCTGGTTGATGAAGATCACCAAGCAGTTCGTCTTCGCCAAAATGCCGGCGAGTTTTCGCATCGCCTTCGACATCAAACGGGCCTGTAAGCCAACCTGATTGTCTTCCATCACGCCGTCGAGTTCGGCTTGCGGAACGAGCGCGGCCACCGAATCGACCACGATCACGTCGATCGCGCCCGATTGGGCTAACATCTCCACGATCTCGAGCGCTTGTTCGCCCGAATCCGGCTGCGAGAGAATCAGCTCGTCGATATCGACGCCCAATTTCGCGGCATACTCCGGATCGATCGCGTGTTCGGCATCGACATAGGCGGCCCGGCCGCCCTTCTTCTGCGCTTCGGCGACCGCGTGGAGCGCCAAAGTGGTTTTGCCTGAGGATTCAGGACCATAGACTTCGACGATACGGCCTCTCGGGAAACCTCCCACGCCCAATGCTTGATCGAGCAGTAAAGATCCCGACGGGATCACATCGACATCGACATGGGCGTGTTCGCCCATCCGCATGACGGCGCCTTTGCCATAAGCCTTTTCGATGGACTTGATTGCGTCCTCGAGCGCGGCTTCCTTCGCTTTGTTATCTTCAACTTTATCGGCCATTTTCATGGACCTCCTATATATCCATAGACATCTTTTCGGACTTTGTGCCCCTCATTTTACATCTTGGAGCAACCTTAGCATCGCATTAACCGAACTCTCGCGAATCGAATTTCGGCTTCCCATGAAGACTTTTTGGTAAGAAACGACTTTGGCTTCTTCGTGAGGGAGTTTTAACGCAATCGCCATGTCGACTTCGCCCACCGGGGCTTCCCCGGGCTCGGCGGTCGGTCCCGCGTTCCCCGTGAAGGAGACGGCGACGTTCACGTTTAGGGCCTCAAGGCCCCCTAACGCCATTTCTTCGGCCACTTCTTTCGAAACGACGCCATAGGTTCTGATTGTCTCGTCTTTCACGTGGGCCAAATTCTCTTTGACCTCATTCGCGTAGGAGATGATCGATCCTTTATAAACGCGCGAGGCGCCAGGGATCGAGCAGATCGTGCTTGAGAAGAGCCCGCCCGTCAAGGATTCAACCGAGCCCAAGCTCCAGCCCTTCTTCACAAAGGACTCAAGGACGTCCTTGGCCAAATCGTTATCGATCATTTGGTGCCATCAAGGAAAACCGACCGGTTTTGCACAAGATAGAAAGCGCCGCTAAAGAAGGAGGCGAAGGTGGCGAGATAAACGAGGATATCCGAAATCCGATAGAAGGTCCAGCTCGCATCGAAATAGGTGAAGGGCCAGCCGCCAAGAAGCACGACGGGGATCGCGACCATCTGAAGAACGGTCTTGAGTTTGCCGAAGACATTCGCGGCCAACACTTTGCCATTTTTGACGGCGATGAGGCGGAGGGCATCCACCACGATATCGCGAATGATCATGATGAGGACGCACCATAGAAAGACTGGCGTGGTCAAACTGATGCCGAAATGGGGGATGCAGAGATAGATCAATAAAGAATCGACCAGAAGCTTATCGGCGATCGGATCGAGGAACTTGCCCAAATCGGTGACTTGGTTCCACTTCCGGGCCAAACTCCCATCGAGCTTATCGGTGAGGGCGCCTAAGACGAAGACAATGCAAATGATGAGATCAATGAGGTTAATCCCCGACTTCCCAAGAAAGGGAACGGTGAAGGGATCCGCCCAGTAGACAATATCCAAAACGAAAAGCGCGATGAGCATCGCGAGGACGATAACAATCCGGGATAAGGTGATCTTGTTTGGGATGTTCATGCGCTCTTCTCCAAAAATTCAAATGAGTATCCGACCTTGTAAGCCATGTTCTGTCGAGGGCGATAATTAATCTCAGGTTTCCCTGGAAGAGTCATCTTCGACTTGGACTCCTCTTCTTCCCCTACCAAATTTGGGTTTCTCGCTTGTGGGGCTTGCCGCGTTGCATCTTCTTATTGCTAAGAAGCTCGTCTCTGTGGCACGTTACGGATTCCTATCCACGTGGGATATTCCTCCTCCGTTAGGCACTCCTGCCTACCCAGCCTTATTGATTCAGCTGGCGCAATCGCTACAGTCATCACAGACTGTGCGAGCATGGACTTTCCTCTACCCGAAGGCAGCAGTCGCCCGGGTCGGAATTCATTCACGAAAGCTTTTTCAAAGTACGAGGATCGTAACCGATTCCGTAGAGGAAGTCTTCGAGCTGATTGATTCTGGAGATGTATTGGATGTTTTCGGCGGTCGGTTTATCCGAGGGCTTAATCCCGCCAAGTTTGTTCTTGAGGGAAGCATTCTCGAGCTCCAGCTTCTTCTTCGCATCGACGGCTCCGTCTCGCTCTTCAAGGCAGGACTGCTTCTCGTTTTGGAGAGCGGCGATCTTGTCTTCAAGGCCTTCGACATAAGCACCTGATTGCTTCTGGTACTGGCTGAACGCCAGATAGTCTTGGATGATCCGATCCAGGAAGGCGTCGACTTCTTCGGGGTTGTACCCTTTGACGTCCTTCGTGAACTTTTGGTCCAGGATTTTCTTTGCGTTGAGATCGAGTTTCAGTTCCATAGGTTTTTCAGGCCCTTCAATTATATTGAAGAGGGGGTGTTTCTTCAACCGCAAACGCACTTTTCTTTTCGAAGTTTTTGCCCACAAAAAGAATGGGGTTTTGCCAAGGATTTTCCTAAAAAGCGACTTTAGGGGCAACTCCAAGGCCTCCTTTCGTGGGCAAAGTGGTAAAATGCAAAGGATGAAAGCGCTAGAAAAGATCATCAAAGACCGCCGAGTCTTGGTCTTTGTGGATTTGGAAGGAACTCAACTCTCGCACGAGATGATCGAGATCGGGGCCTATGCGGCTCTTCTCAACGAAGACCTCACGGTCAAGAAAGTCTTTCCGCCTTTTCAAAGCTACGTCAAAGCCCACCATCCGATCGGCGGGATCGTGATCAAGATGACGGGAATCACCCAGCGAACCCTCGAAGAAAAGGGCCAGCCTTTCCCTTACGTGCTTCAGCAGTTCAAGAAGTACGTCGGCAAGTATTGGGGCAAAGCGATGTTTGTCACTTTTGGCAATCACGACCTTCGGATCGTGAACCAATCGGTCCTCAATAATTTCGATGCCGATCCCGAAATCGCCCACATCATCAACAAATATGACTTTGATTTCTCCTTATTCCTTCAGCAATACATCCAGGACCCGAACTCGAATCCTCTTTCGCTCACCAACTATCTGAAAGTGTTCGATGTGCCGTTTGAAGGCAAAGCCCATGATGCCTTGGTCGATGCCTATAACCTCCTCGACCTTTATAAAGCCTTCTTGGCCAAACCTGAGATCGTCGCCCGGGAATATAAGAAGACCCTGTCCCACGTCCACCACATGGCCTCGCCGGTGAGCAAAGTCATTTGCGAGCTCAATAGCGGCAAAGCCGTCACCCCTTCCGATTGGGACAAAGCGATTGAGGACGCCCTCAAATGAATGTGAATTACCCCGGTGGCATCAAGCCCTGCGGCCATCCGATCAAAGCTCAGAAACGTCATCTCGAAAGCGCCGCCAACCGTGGCATGGGCTTCGAGGAAGACATCAACGAAACGAACGCCTACTACCTTGAAAAAGGGTTGGCGCTCATTTATAAGCGGCCGACCCCGATCAACGTCGTGAAGGTCGATTATTCGCATGGTGCCCGGATCACCCAAGCCTTTTTCCAATGCCAATCCACCACCGACTATAACGGCGTCTACAAAGGCCACTACCTCGATATGGAAGCCAAATCGAGCCGGAGCAAAACCTCGTTCCCGCTCAATAACATCGCTCCGCAGCAAGTCACCCACTTGCGCGCCATCAAGAAGATGGGTGGGCTCGCTTTCTTCATCATCAATCTCTATGCCTTAAACGAAACCTATCTCCTCGATGCCCAATACGTCTGCGATTTCTATGAGCAAAAGCCCCGGAAGTCGATTCCGGTCGAAGAAATCAAAGCCCATGGCTATTTAGTCAAAGAAGGCTATCGGCCCCGTTACGACTATTTGCCTTTGATCGACGAGCACTTCTTGAAATAAGAGCAATACGCTTTCAAAGGGCAGGATTCGCATTCCGGGTTTTTGGCGTGGCACTGTTTCCGCCCGAAGGCGATGAGGGCGTGATGAAGGAAAATCCATTCTTCTTTCGGGAAAGCCTTCTCGAGTTTCTTTTCGACCTCGAGCGGTTCGTCTTTTTCTTTGGAGTAGCCAAGCCGATCAGAAATCCGATGAATGTGGGTATCGACTGGAATCGCGGGACGGGCTGCCATCTCGAGAAGGAAGACGCCCGCCGTCTTCGTCCCAACGCCAGAAAGCGAGGTCAGCGTCTCAAAATCAAGCGGCACCACTCCACCGAATTTCCCCTGCAAATCCCCACTTAAAGCCTTCAAATGCTTGGCCTTATTGTGAAATAGACCCAAGGATTGGATATCTTTCTCAATCGCGGGAATTGGGGCTTCCGCCATCTTTGCCGGGGTGGGGAAATCACGAAAAAGAGCCGGGGTGGCTTTATTGACCGATTCATCGGTGGTCTGAGCGCTCAAGGAAATCGCGACGAGGCATTCGAAGGCATTATGGAAATCGAGGGTGCACTTGGCGTCCGCGTAATCGGCGTGGAGATGCGCGAGGACCGCCTCACTTTTTTCCGTCATCGTTCCCCCACATCGTCTTGGCGATCTCCATTGTCTTCTCAATGTCTTTGTCCCAGGTATCGCTCACCGCGCTCGCGCCTTCTTTGGCGATGTCTTCGTCTCTCCGCTTCGCCCGGAGGATCTTATCGACGGCGCGGATTGTCTTCTTTTTCTCTTTGAGCGCATCCAAAAGGGCGTCTTGGATCTCTTCATCCGAATAGCCGGCTTCGAGCCAATCCCCCATCGTTTGGGATTCAAGCGGCGAGAGCGAGCGGCAGAGTTTGCCTTCGAAAAACGCGACGAGCTGCGAGAGGCGATCGGCCTTGTCTTTGCTCATGAGGGTGAGTTGTTGGCGTTCGACGCTTTGCTGAAAGGCCTGATAGACCTGATTCTTCAAAGGATCGAGCGAGGTCCGCATCGTCTTATCCGAGGTGTCATAGCTTAATAATCCCCGGTTCAAAAGTCCCACCATCGTCTTATCGATATCCTTGACCGCGTAGTTCATTTTCATCGAAAGAAGATCCGCCGTCACCAAGGTGTTCCCCTGCTCCAAAAGATGGTCGATCATGAGAATCACGACCAGCTCCTGTTCCGTAAGATTGAGCTTTTTGTAGGAGTCGAGGAGCGCGTAGCGGAAGCTCACCGCGCTATAAAGGGGGTTCTTGGGCATGGGTCTATTTTATCCTTTTTCGGAGTTTAAGCTCCTCTTCTTTCACTTTCTCGGGATTGAGGCGGGCCAAAAGAGGCCGATATTCATCGATGGCTTGTTGGGTTTTCTCTTCGATGGTGAATGAAAGCGTCTTGGCGAAACGCTCAGCCCGGAGAATTCGTAAAGGATCTTCTTGAACCCGTCGGGCGGGATCACCGATGAAACGGATGATCTTATTTTTAAGATCCTGCTGGCCCCCACAATAATCCAAAACGGAATAGTCGGAGGTGAGATAAAGAGCGTTGATCGTGAAGTCGCGCCGGGAATAATCCTCTTGGGGGTCTTGAACGAAAATAACTTTGCCCGGATGGCGGAAATCCCGATAATCCTCTTCTTTTCTAAGGGTCGTCACATCGATTTCCTGGCCCTCATAAGTCATCTTGACGGAGCCAAAACGCTCAAAGGCGTAATTGGCGTCCTTAAGAAACGCTTTCTCTTCCTCGGGGGTCGCATCCGTCACGTAGTCCCGATCGGAAAAATCGCGGCCCAAAAGAAGATCGCGGGCCGTCCCCCCGACGATATAGAGGGAATAACCTGCGGCGCGATAGAGCTTTTGAAGCGAATCAAAAACAGGATCTTTCATCCTTTAAAGTTTAACACAAGCGAACCCGAGCGAAATTACGAGGCCTTCGTGGCCACCGAATAACTCGTTAAAGCAGCCCCGTTGACCTTGAAAGTTCCTTCAACCGCCACGTTAATGGCGTTGGCGTTGAGATTGGTCACCGGATCGGACGAGCATTTCTCGGCCACGATGCTCACGCCCGAGGGAATCGAGAAGGAATTATCCGCTTCGAAAACATCGACGCATTGTCCGATCGTGAACTGGCCCGTCGAGGCGCCAAAGGTGATCGCGCCCTTACAGACAGTTCCCGTCTCGTCGTTATCGCAGATATCAAAAGCCTCCGAGCCAGAATTCGCTATCGCTGCGCTCCCCGAAAACGAGGAGGCTGTGAAGGTTTTCCCATGAAAGCCATCATGGATCGCGGACAAAGAAAGGCTCGGCGCATCGAGCAAAACCAAATCGTCGCCCCGGGCGCCATGGCCCGCTTTGGTCGTGGCCAAAGAAAGGGACCCGTTGCCTTCGATTTCGAGATTATTCTCGCTATAAAGGGCGGCGCCTTTGTCTTCATTTCCGGAATAGGTGAGGCTATTCGTCGTGCCATCCACCGCTTTGACGATCAGCTTCGAGGCTTTGCTTCCGTAATAAATCGGATAGGCACTCGAGGAGGAAATGCTGACATTCGAAAGATCGATCTCAAAGGATTTGTTATCCGAAAGACTGCCGGGATCGATCACGATCGAGCCTTCTTTGAGGCTGCCCGAGAGTTTGACCCCTTCTTTCGAAGAGCCGCTTAAGGGAAAAGTATAGACGCCATCTTTGAGGGTATAAGTCGGTAACGAAAGGCCATCGATCGCGCTCAAGACCAGGGCGTCGCTCGTCGAGGTGACTTTGCAGGACGCCAAGGCGCTTAAGGCTAAAGAAGCGAGAAGAATAATCGCGGATTTTTTCATCGAGGGCTCCCCCTTTCATCCTTATTAAGGATTAAGGAGCGCGTTTTGTTGAAAAAAAGGATGGGCCAGAGGCTCATCCTTATAATCCGAATGGGATTTCAGAAAGCGAAACTTAAATTAGTTAAGCTTCTCTTTGAGGGCTTTGGAAACCTTGAAGGCGACCGTAGCGCTGGCCGGGATCGAGATCTTCTGCTGCGTGGCCGGATTGGTTCCTTCACGAGCGGCTCTCTTCTTCTTGGCAAAAATGCCAAAGCCCGAAAGCTTGACTTCTTCGCCCTTCACTAAGCTGGCTTCGATGACCTCGAAGACGGCATCAACAGCGGCCTCAGCATCTCTCTTCGAGAGTTCGGCCTGAGCAGCAACTTTCTCGACTAATTCAGCTTTGTTCATGGATTTAATCCTCCTTTGCTAAATTGGTTATCTATAAACTAGCACCCCGAAAAACGCTTTACAAGACCTTTAGGATGTCGGAGTGTATAGATTTTATCGGGCTTTATTCTTTTTTATTTTCGAATTTCGGCTAGCGACCGCTCAAAAATAAGAAAGCGCTTTCAGAGCATTTTCGGGCAAAAGATGAGGTTTTTCCTCACTTTTTGGGCATTTTTGGGCCTCTTTTTGATTCGTTTCAGTTTTCTTTTTCAACGAAAACAAATTCCTTACAATGACTAGAGATAGTCACTGATTGGGCGAAATATTAAGAACAAATTTTACAATTCAAAAGCCCAAGTGAACCTTATTTCCGTTCCCGATAAATGATCGAAATCGGGGTTCCGGCGAAGTCGAAAGAGTTCCTTAAGCAGTTCTCGAGGTAACGGGTATAGGAGAAATGGGCGGTTTTCGGATCATTGCAAAAGAGGACGAAGGTCGGCGGTTTGATGGAAACCTGATTGGCGAAAAGAATCTTGAGCCGGCCATGGTTGAAGTCCGGGGTCGGGTTCATATCCTGGGCATCCATAATAACCTTATTAAGGACGTTGGTCGGAATCCGGCGGTTATAGCCATCATAAGCCTCGGTGATCGCGGGCAGGATCTTGTCGACCCCCTCCCCCGTCTCCGCGCTGATGAAAAGGATCGGGGCGTAATCGAGGAACTTGAACTGGTTATGAATATCGTCGATGAATTTTTGCTTGTCGAACTTCTTGGCTTTCCCAAGATCCCACTTATTGACCAAAATCACGATGGCTTTCTTTTCTTCCATCGCATAGCCAACCACATGCTTGTCTTGCTCCAAAATGCCGGTCGAGCCATCGATGAGCAAAAGGCAGACTTCGCTTCGCTCGATCGCCGAAAGGGCGCGTAACGCCGCGTATTTATCGACCGCTTCGAAGATCATGCCGCGCTTCACGAGTCCGGCGGTATCAATCACGACGTAGTTCCGGCCATCCCGAGTGAAGGGAGTATCGACCGCATCGCGAGTGGTTCCCGCGATATTGGAAACGATGTTGCGTTTCTCGCCTAAAAGCCGATTGGCCAAAGACGATTTGCCGACATTCGGCCGACCGATGAGCGAGAAAGCGATGCTGTCCGGATATTCCGTAATGGGTTTCTCCGGAAGGGACTTAATAATGGCGTCGAGCAAATCGCCGATGCCAATGCCATGGGCTCCGCTCACGACGAAGGGATCGCCGAAACCGAGCTTATAGAATTCGGCCTCATTGCCGATTTCGTTGATATTGTCGATCTTATTGACGGCCAAAAGAACTTTCTTCCCGCTTTGGAAGAGCATTTTGGCAACGAGCCGATCATCGCCGGTCAGGCCTTTTTTGCCATCGACGACGAAAACGATGAGATCGGCTTGCTCGACCGCGATTTGGACCTGAGCCCGAATCTCGGTTTGGAAAGGAACATCCTTGATTTGGATGCCGCCGGTATCGACGATCGTGAAGTCTTTGGTGAGCCAATTGGCGCGCGCATAAAGACGATCGCGGGTGATGCCCGGAGTTTCTTCGACGATGGATTTACGCTCCCCGACGATGCGGTTGAAGAGGGTGCTTTTGCCCGAAGAGGGCTCACCGACCAGAGCGACAAGACCTAGTGACATGGGATTTCAATGCCTGTTTTATCGTGGACGACTTTCAGGACCGCGTCCACCGCTTGGTCCACCGACATGAAGGACGTATCGATCAAGACGCTATCGGGGGCGGGCTTGAGCGGGGCGAAGGCACGGTTCGAATCGATATAGTCGCGGTTGCGGACGTCATTCTCGACGTCCTTGAGAGTCGTATTGATGCCCTTTTCGAGGTTTTCCTCGTAGCGGCGCACCGCTCGGGTCTCGACCGAGGCGATTTGATAAATCTTCACTTGGGCGTTCGGCAAGACATACGTGCCGATATCGCGGCCATCCATGACGACGCTCTTTTGGGAAGCCATCGCCCGCTGCATGTCGACGAGGGCGAGCCGGATCGGCTTCATCGCGGCGATATAGCTGACATTACCAGAAACCAACGGCTCACGGATGACTTTGGTCACGTCTTCGCCATTGCAGAGAACCCGGCCATCTTCTTTGAGATCGATCGTCATCCCCGGAAGGAGGGTGACGGATTGCTCTTCGGATTTCGGATCGAGGCCTTTAGCGATCACCGCATGGGTGACGGCCCGATACATCGCTCCGGTATCAATATAGGTAAAGCCAAGGATTTGGGCGACCTTTTTGGCGACGGTGCTTTTCCCAGCGGCCGCCGGGCCATCGATCGCAACGGAGATGATTTTCTCTTCCATGATGTTCCTTACCTCGCTTTGACCCAGAAGAAATAAAGACAAACGAACGCCGCGACAACCAGGACGAAGCTCACGCTTTTGACGAGGAGCCAAGTCCGCTGTTTCTTCGAATATTCGCCATAGGGGGTAGCCGTCTTCTTTTTAAGAGGCACGCTCGGATAGGCCACGGCAGAGGTCACTTTGCTCGTTTGGGCAAGGGCTTCCTTATCGGCATGAGTCTGGCTCCGAATCACGGTTTTGCGGGCCGGGAATTTATTCTCGGGCGTCCGGGCGATTCTGTCCCGGTAGTGTTTGTATTTCTGAATGCGACTTTTCATGCTGACCGAGGTTATTCTACACTGAAAGAAAAACCAAAGCGAAGGCTTCGTTCGAAAAGAAACACCTTAGTTGATAAATGACCCTAAATAACCTATAATCCGTGTGTTGCCAAATTGGAGGAAAATTTATGGCCAAGAAAGTCAAAGTCAACAAGGATCTTTGCATCGGCTGCGGTCTTTGCGTCTCCACCGTCCCGTCAGTCTTCGAGTTCGGAGATGACGGCAAAGCTCAGGCTACCGCTGGTCCGGTGACCGATGAGGTTGCGGTTCAAGGCGCGATGGATTCCTGCCCGGTCGGCGCGATCGGCGAAGATAAGTAATCCTCGTCTTCGATCTTCTTTATACGAAAAGAAAAGCCGCATCACTGCGGCTTTTTTCGTGGAACGAACCCCGATCAAGCTTTTTCGGGCGCCCGATCGAAATGAAGGATTTTGTGGATGCTCCGATAGACCACGAAGGTCACGACGAGGACGATCCCGTCTTTGAGGACGTTGAAGGGCAAATTGATATAAAGGATATAGTCCCACGTGAGATTCTTGATCGACGGATTGACCGCTTGGCACATCTTTAAAAGGATATCCATCGTCAGCCCCGAATAAACCATGACATAGAAAGGCAGCATCACCCAGGCATTCATCACGGACGACACGATGAGCTGGAGGATCGTCCCAACCACAAAGCCCCATGCCACCCCTTTGAGATGGCGATGCTTTTTATAGATCAAGGCCGCCGGAATGATGAAGGCGCTCGAATAAAGGAAATCGCAGAGCTCGCCGACGCCAAGGGTCGACGTCATCGGAAGTTTGATGACGGATTTGATGAAAAGGACCGCCACGGCCGTCCAGGGCCCGTAGGCATATCCGGCAATGAAAGCCGGGATCTCATCGAAATGGAGTTTGAGGAATTCGGGTGCGAAAGGCACCTGAATCTGGAAGACCGGAACGATATAGAGAATCGTCGAAATCGCGCCGAAAATCGCCACCCGCGAAATGAAGCGGACCCAATCAAAATGATGGTCGGGCCGATTCTTCCCATAGAAGAGGGTCGCGACGACCACCCAAATAAGCGCAGCGGCAAGCACCAACCAGTTCGTGACGTCCATAAGGTATGAAAAATCCCCCGTTTCTACTTCGGGGGACACACGTTATCTGTGCCACTTCTCACATCCGGACTTTACCGTTGGCATCGGAATTTCACCGAATCATGCTTATCCATTGATAAGCTCGCGGGCTTTACCGCCAGTCGACGTAATTATCGTCGCCCTGAAGCTGAGTCTATTATAGTGGTTTTCTCCCCTACTGCAACTCCCGTGACTTATCCGGGGATATGAAAAGGCCTTATCGCAAAGAAAATCCCTGCAAAAACCGCGGGGATTGCTTCTTGTAAGGAAAAAGTAAATCAAGCCTGATGAGGCGAAGAAGACGAGGGTTCCGGATGGGCTTTGGCGAAAACGCCCTCGAGATAGAAGTAAGCCGGGCTGATATGAAGAAGGCCGAATTCCTTCCGTCCTTCGTCTTGGAAGAAAAGATAGGCCGCTTCATCCGTCCCGCCGTTTTCTTCGGCAAGGTCTTTCGGCGAGACCGGGGCGTGGAGATAGCTCACGAGGAGCTCCGAGCGGATCAAAGATTTGCTGAGAAGCGCATAGACATAAGTGAGGTCGAGCCAGTAAGCGGCTCGGGCATAATCAAGCTTCGCGAAGCTCTTCTCCATCAAGGTATGGACGAAAGCCGAATGGGCCTTATCAAAATCCGAAAGCGAGGCGGCTTTTTCAAGAAGCGGTAAGGCGTTGACCTTAATCGCCATATAGACTTCATTGAAGCTCTTGCCATCGAGGGCTTCTTCGCCCTCAAACGCTTTATGGGCGGCTGCCTTGATGCATTCCTCAAAAGTCGAAGGATGCTCCAAATGGCATTCCGGATCGCCCAAAACGAGGCTCATGAGATAACGCGGCGCAGGGCGAAGATCATTGAGTTCCGGGGCTTTCGGGACGGCTTGAAGCAAACTTGAATTGAGGGATTTGACCAGCACGAAAAAACCTTCGAGCATCTTGACGATCCGGTTGTTCCAGTCGATCATCTTGAGCTCATTTTTATTGAATTTGCCTGTGGCTCTGGCTTCTTCGAGATCATGATAGACGTAGCTTCCGTAGATCTCTTTGCCTTCGAAAACGAGGTTGAAGCTCGAAAGCCCCGCCTCATTCACCCCGGTCGCCGTCGGGATGTCTTTAAGCGGATTCCGCCACTCGGCGATGAAAGCTTGGATCTTGAGGAGATCCTTCGGGTCTTTGGCATAGAAGGCTTGGGCCTCTTGGCTTTCGGCTTCTTCGGCGTAAGGCCGGGAAGTCCGGACGGTGAAGAGCCCACCTTCATAGAGGGAATAGGTCACGCAGAAAGCGTTCGAGACGCCTCTTGGCGGATCGATTTGGATCGAAAAGAGCTCATTGACGAATCGGGCCATAGTTATTTCTTTAGGAGCGAAGCGATGAATGCTTCCTTCTCCTCCTCCTTAGCGAAGCTAAACGTGACGGACGACTTCTTGATCGCGACATTCGCACACGCATACTCTTTTTTAAGCGACTCCCCTTCGGAGGGAACCAGCGACGGCACCCGCGAATATTGCTTGGCGAGTTCCTCGGTCTCCCGAACCGAAAGGCCTTCTTCATGAATCAAATGGACGACTTCCTCGATCTCTTCTTCGCTTAGGGAAGCGATCGCTTTGGCGTGGCCATAGGAGAGTTGCCCGAGTGAGATTTCCTCGACGATATGATCCGGGAGATGGAGGATCCGCATCGTGTTGGTCACCTGGCTCCGGGATTGGTGCGAAAGATTGGCCAAGGTGGCTTGCGAATAGGCGAAATGCGACGAAAGTTCCTCATAAACGATCGCCATTTCGACGACGTTGCCTTCCCGCTGGTCCCGGGTATCGGCGAGGAGCATGAGAAGCATTTCCTCATCGCTGACCTCTTTGATCACGCAGGGAACTTCGGAAAGAGCGGCCGCTTTGGCGCCATAGTAGCGTTTGCGGCCTAAAACGAGTTCGTAATGGGAGCCGCTTGGCCGGACGAGAAGCGGATTCCAAAGGCCTTTTTCCTCAATGCCTTTGCCCATCGCTTTGATGGCGTCTTCCGGGATCTGAACCCGGCGGAAATAGGAATTGTCGTCAATAAGAGAGAGCGGGATCTTCTTAGCCGCGACCGACTGATACTCCTTCTCCATCTCCTCGATGACATCGTTTTTCGAGAATTTCTTGAGGAGTTCCTGAAGGCTCGGTGAGAGCGATCCGCTTTTCTTACTCATGGTCCATGACCTCGCGGGCTAAAGCGAAATAGGCCAAACTTCCTTGGGCCGATGGCCGCCAGGTGGTGACCGGCTCCCCGCGGGCGGAGCTTTCCGGGATCGAAACGTTCCGTGGAATCGAGGTGACGAAGGTGTTTTCCTTAAAAAGCTTCCGGACTTGCTGAGCCACTTCGGTATCGAGCGAAGTCCTCGGATCGTACATCGTGAGCAAGAAGCCTTCGATCTTGAGATCGGGGTTGTAGTCGTTTTGGATCTTGGTGATGGACGAAAGGATCGCCGCCACCGCTTCCATCGCGAAGTATTCGCACTGGACCGGAACGATGACTTCATTCGAGGCCACGAGGGCGTTGATATTGAGTAATCCCAAGGATGGCGGGCAATCGATAATGATGTAATCGAAGGGCTTTTGCAGGGATTTCAGGGTTTCTTTGAGCAAAAAGAACGGGGCGGAAGCGCCTTGGGATTGGACATAGGAATCCAAGGCCGCCAATTTGAGATTGGAGGGAATCAAGGAAAGGTGCGGCACGCTCGTGGGTGTAATGAGGCTATTGATATTCGCCTGATGAATCACCGCGTCGTAGATCGTGCTCCGAAGCGAGGTCACATCGACCCCGAGGCCCCGTCCGGCATTTCCTTGGGCGTCGAAGTCCACCAAAAGGACTTCCTTCCCGAAGTGAGCGAGGGCGGCGCTTAAGTTGATGGCGGTCGTCGTCTTGCCGACTCCGCCTTTCTGATTGGCGATGCTGATGATGCGGCACATGGATTGATTTTATACCTCGTGGAACAGTAATGAAAAGGTTTCACGCGTCGGCGTGAAGGAAAAACGGAGACGGATCAGAGCGGCTTCTTCTCGATATCGGCCCACTTGCGCGGGTATTTATGCTCGGTCGGCTTTGTCTTTTCGAACATCATATTGAGGCGGAGGCCTTCCTCATTCGGGAGATTCTCCTCCTGCACATCCTGGAGTTTGGCACCCAAGACATCGAGCGCATTCTTGCTTTGGGCGAGCTCTTCGCGACCTTTAGCACTCTTCATGGCCAAGAAAGTGCCATGAACTTTGAGAAGCGGGATCGCAAGTTCGAGCAAAATCGGGAGCGGCGCCAAAGCGCGGGCCACCACGACATCGAACTGATTCTTGTTATTGAGCTCTTCGGCCCGGTGATTGAGGATCCGGACGTTCTTGAGATCAAGCTGTTTGACCACTTCGGCTAAGAAAGTGCATTTCTTGGTGGTTGCCTCGACTAAGGTCATTTGGCAAGTGGGGAAAGCGATCGCCCAAACGAGGCCGGGAAAACCAGCGCCCGTCCCCAAATCCGCGCAGGCTTTGCCCTCGAGCGGAAGGACTTTGGCGGGGATCAAGCAATCGAAGAAGTGCTTTTCGATGACTTCGTTCTCCTCGACGATCGAGGTGAGGTTCATCTTTTCGTTCCACTCCTTTAAGAGAGCGGCGTATTTGGTGAGTTGAGCAATCTGGGCATCCGTCAATTTGATTTTATCGCCCAAGGCAAGCTGCATTTCGCTATAGGTCATAAGAGGCCCTTCTTTCTTAAGGTCAGAATCAGGATCGACACATCGGCCGGATTGACACCGCTGATGCGGCTCGCCTGGCCAATCGTCCGCGGCTCGACCGCATTGAGCTTCTGCCGCGCTTCCAATCTTAAGCCTTCGACCTTGCTATAGTCCACGCCAACGGGAAGTTTCAGATCTTCGAGTTTGGCGTTTTCCTGGGCTTCGTGGAGTTCTTTTTGGATGTAGCCTTCGTATTTCACCTTGGTCTCAAGGCAAAGGACCGAGGCATCATCGAAGACGTACGAATCGAGTTCTGGCATGCAAGCGGCGATTTCCCGATAATCGAGGCCGGGCCGCTTCAAAAGATCGAGGCCTTTGTGGCCTTCATCGGTGTCGCTATAGCCCTTCGAAAGAAGATAGGCGTTGATCTTGTCCTTGCGCGAGACATTCGTTTTTGCAAGGATGTCGATCGCTTCGGCGATCTTTTGATATTTGTTTAAGAAAGCCTGATAACGCTCATCGGAAATAAGTCCGATATCGTGCCCATGCTTCGTAAGGCGGAGGTCGGCGTTATCGTGGCGTAAAAGCAAGCGGTATTCGGCCCGAGAGGACATAAGACGGTACGGTTCGTCCGCGCCTTTGGTCACCAAATCATCAATCATAACCCCGATATAGGATTCATCGCGCCGGAGGATAAGAGGTTCCAAACCTTTGATCCAGCGTGAGGCGTTGATGCCCGCCATTAAGCCCAATCCTGCCGCTTCCTCGTAACCCGAGGTGCCGCAGATTTGACCAGCCCCATAGAGGCCTTCGTATTTCTTGACCCGCAAAGACGCATCGAATTGGAGCGGCCGGATCGCATCATACTCGATCTCGTAGGACCACTTCAGAATCTCGGCGTGCTCAAGGCCAGGGAGCGAATGGACCATCTTCTCTTGGATCTCATGCGGCATCCCCGTCGAAAAGCCCTGAAGGTAAATCGAATCCCCAAACTCGAATTCCGGCTCTAGGAAAAGCTGATGGCGCGGCTTATCCGCAAAGCGCACGACCTTCGATTCGATCGCCGGGCAATACCGGGGCCCCACGCCTTTGATCACGCCATTGAAAATCGCGGATTTATCGAGGTTATCCCGAATGATCTTGAGGGTCTCCGGGGAGGTGTAAATAAGCCAGCACGGAAGCTGGTCTTTGAGCGGAGTGAATTTCGTGGTTGTGAAAGAGAAGGCAAGTTCGCCATCTTGGCCGGGTTGGATCTCGGCTTTCGAGAAATCGATCGATTCCTTTTTGATCCGGGGCGGCGTTCCCGTCTTGAGCCGGAAAATATCGAGTCCCATTTCTTTGAGGCAACCCGATAAGCCTTGGCTTGAAGGCTCGCCATCCGGTCCGCCCGGATGGACGTCTTCGCCCGAGATGATCGTGCTCTCCATATAGGTGCCGGTCGTGATGATCGTCGCCTTCGAAGTGATCTCCTCGCCTTTATCCGTCACAACGCCAAAGACTTTCTTCTCATCATAAAGCAGCCGTTTGACCTGGCATTCCTTCACCGTGAGGTTCGGGGTGGCAAGGACCAAGCTTTGCATATAGGCCGGATAGCCCTTTTTATCGACTTGGGCCCGGAGGCATTGAACACCAGGGCCTTTGCCGGTATTAAGCATTTTGATCTGAAGCGGATGGTGATCGGCCGCGATGCCCATCATGCCCCCTAAAGCATCGATCTCCCGGACCACGATTCCCTTGGCGCTTCCGCCGATATGGGGATTGCAGGGTGTGTTGGCCATCATGTGAATATTCAAGGTGCACAAAAGCGTCCGCATCCCTAAATGGGCTGCAGCACAAGCGGCCTCGACTCCGGCGTGGCCACCGCCGACGACAATGACATCAAAATCCATGCAAAACCCTATCCGATCGCGTCCGACATATCAAGTTTGATCAGTTGATTAAGCTCGACCGCATATTCCATCGGCAGCTCTTTCGAGAACGGTTCGATGAAGCCCATGACGATCATCTGGGTCGCCTGCGCTTCGGTAAGGCCGCGCGACATCAAGTAGAAGAGCTGCTCTTCGTTGATCTTGCTGACGGTCGCTTCGTGCTCGATATAAGACGAATTGTTGCGAATCTCATTCTTCGGTAACGTGTCGCTCCGCGACTGATCGTCGAGGATCAAGGTATCGCATTCGACATGGGCGTGGGCATTTTCGGCCCCCGGAAGAATCCGGACGGTGCCGCGGTAGTTCGCAGTGCCCCCGTTTTTGCAGATTGACTTCGAAATGATGGTCGACGAGGTGTTCTTGCCGATATGGATCATTCGGGCCCCGTTATCCTGGAACTGGTTCTTGCCGCCGACCGCGATCGAGATGACCGAGCCTTTGGCATTATCGCCCTTGAGGATGCAGGCCGGATATTTCATATTCCGCATGCTGCCGATATTGCCATCGACCCATTCCATGAGCCCGTCTTCTTCGACGAGAGCTCTCTGGGTCACGAGGTTCACGATGTTGTTGCTCCAGTTTTGGACAGTCGTGTAACGGCAATGCGCGCCTTTGAGCACCACGATCTCCACCACGGCCGCGTGTAAAGATTCTTTCGAATAAATCGGGGCGGTGCAGCCTTCGACGTAATGGATGTCCGCGCCTTCGTCGACGATGATGAGGGTCCGTTCGAACTGGCCCGTTTTCTCGTTATTGATCCGGAAATAGGATTGAAGCGGCTTCTCCAAATGAACGCCTTTCGGGACGTAGATGAACGAGCCGCCGCTCCAGACGGCCGAATTGAGGGCCGCGAATTTGTTGTCGGCGCTCGGGACGACGGTTCCGAAGTATTTCTTCATGAGCTCGGGGCAGGTCTGAAGCGCCATATCGGTCGAAAGGAAGATGACGCCCTTCTTTTGGACCTCATCGAGCATGTTGTGATAGACGACTTCGCTTTCGTATTGGGTCGTGACGCCCGAAAGGTACTTCTGTTCCGCTTCGGGGATTCCTAAACGCGAGAAAGTGTCTTTGACGGCGGTGGGAACTTCGTTCCAATTCTGCTCTTCGCCTTTGGCAACCTGCGTGTAATAGGTATAGGAAGGGAAATCCAAGAAGCGGAGATCCGGTCCATAGGCGGGAAGGGGCATCTTCTCGAATAAGGCCAAGGCTTTAAGGCGGTATTCGGTCATCCATTCCGGCTCACGCTTATGCTCGGAAATCGCGCGGACAATATCCGC
Organism: Bacillota bacterium; assembly: GCA_036788815.1. Taxonomy (GTDB): domain Bacteria; phylum Bacillota_I; class Bacilli_A; order RFN20; family CAG-826; genus UBA4951. The sequence goes on along the minus strand of DAIQMS010000002.1, from coordinate 50,137 downwards.
ATTGAGGCCTTTGCCCGTCGTGAAAAGAACCTTGGCATCGGTCTTGAAACCGTACTTGTATTCTTGGTCGAGGAACTTGGTGTCCGCCATGTTACTTCTCCTCTTTCTCGAGGAGTTCCTTCATCGCGGTCCAGCCCATGGTCGCGCAATGGATTCGGGCGGCTTGCTTGCCGGTGTTCATGAAGACGATCGCTTCATCAAGGAGCGAGGCGTCATAAGGTTTTTCTTCGATCATCGCGAGATAGGCTTCGATCGTTTTCTTCGCGGTGGCGTAATCCTGATCGATCACCCGATCGCAAAGGATATCGGTGCTCGCACTCGAGATCGTGCAGGCGATCCCCTCCCACTTGGCATCGACGACTTTGCCATCTTTACCCAACAAATAAACATCGAAATCATCGATGCAGTTCGTCGAGGAGGCATGAAGCGAAAGATAACCCTTCGGATCGGCGGGTTTTCCTTTATGGCGGGGGTTCTGGTAGTGATCCATGATGATCTCCCGCATCAGCTCAGGGGTTAATTCAATTGAAGTAGGCATTGAGGAACTCCTTTCCGTGCTTGACCGCATCGACCAAGGCATCAATATCTTCTTTCGTCGTATAGAAATAGAACGAGGCGCGCACGGTCGCCACCACGCCCAGATAATCGATCAGAATCTTGGCGCAATGTTGGCCACTTCGGCAAGCGATGCCGCGCGAATTGAGGAAAGTCGCCGCATCTTGGGCGAAGACATCCTTAATATTAAAGGTGACGATCCCGGCTTCGGACTTCGGGTTATAAAGAATGACGTTGCCCGTTTTTTCGAGCTCCTGAATCGCGTATTTTTTGAGGCTTTCTTCGTAGGCGTTGATGTTGTCCATCCCAATGCCCATCAAATAGCGAATGGCGGCATTAAGGCCAAAGATGCCTTCGATATTCTGGGTGCCGGCTTCGAAGCGGAGCGGCGGTTCGAGATATTGGGCGTCGCCGCACATATCGAATTTGGCATTCATGCCGCCTCCGGTCATAAACGGCTCCATCTTGCAAAGAAGATCGAACTTGCCATAAAGGACGCCGATCCCGGTCGGGCCGCAGAGTTTGTGGCCGCTGAAGGAAAGGAAGTCCACATCGAGATCCTGAACATCAATCTTCATGTGCGGAACGGACTGGGCGCCATCGCAGACGAGGAGCGCCCCGAATTCATGGGCGACTTTGGCGAGCTCTTTGATCGGAGCGATGTAGCCGAGGACGTTCGTGACTTGGGCCACCGCGACGATTTTGGTGTGTTTGGTGATGGTTTTGCGGAGATTTTCGACCGTGAGACGGCCATCTTTATCGAGCGGGATGTATTTGATTTTGGCGCCGGTCATCTCGCTGACCTTGAACCAAGGAAGGACGTTCGAGGCGTGTTCGGCTTGGGTCAAAAGGATTTCGTCATCCTTGGTGAGGTATTTGACGCCATAGCCAAAAGCGACGAGGTTGATCGAGTTGGTCGTGCCTGAGGTGAAAACGACTTCGATCGGCTTGCAATTTAGGAATTGCCCAATCAGTTTTCGGGTATCCAGAATCTTCTCGTCAACATTAAAGCAAAGATCGTAATCCCCGCGATGGGAATTCGAGGTTTCATGCGTGTAATACTCCTCCACGGCGGAAAGCACGCAATCGGGCTTGAACGTCGTTGAGGCGTTATCGAGCCAAACAAGCGGTTTTCCCTGCATCGTGATGTGGTTGCGGTACATCGGGAAATCTTCGCGGATCTTATACGGGTCAATCATGAGAGATACCTCCTTCGATAGCATCGTCAATTCTTTGGGCGATTTTCGCATCCGAATAATAACCTTCGATCGGCTTCAGATAGCCTAAGGTGATCAGCCGTTTGGCCATCGCCTCATCGACTCCGCGGCTTTCGAGATAGAACAAATGCTCTTCCGAGAGCCGTCCCACCACCGCCGCGTGGCTCGCTTCGACATCATTTTCTCCGATCTTGAGGATCGGCGAGGCCAAAGCATCGGCCTTCGGATCGAAGACGATGACTTTGGCGACTTGTCTTGTATGGGTTTTCTTGGCGCCTTTTTGGATTTCAGAGACGCCGGCGAAAATCAATTTGCTGGTATCTTCGGCAATGCCATAGTTCGACATCAGGCCCATCGATTCTGGGCTTTCATGGTAGACCGAAGTGTCATAACGCTTCTCATCGTCTTTGGCCCCGATCGAAGCGAGGTGCCAATCGCATTGGGAAGCCTTGCCTTTGAGGTGAACGTTGAGAGTAAAGGTGTATTTCGAACGCGAAAAGTCGGCAAACGCCCCTTCGAAATGGCCGCCTTCTTCGACTTCGACGGTGATCGTCGTGTTCTTGAGGTTCGTGAAAGAAGCCAGCGAAAGATGGAGCGAGCCACCCGCGGGGACGTGATACGAAAGCGTCTCGAGGATCTCCTCATCCACCAACGTGATGTTTTGATCTAACGTCTCATTTTCCTTCATGGTTCACCGCCACCCGAGTCGCGCAGGCGCCAATCGAGACTTTATTCATACTCTCATCGGTTTCTTTTTCGACGTCGATGCCGAGTTCGCGCTTGATCCATTCATAGCCTTCCGTGTCGATGCGGCTGATGAGATCGACCCCGCCATTCACGGCGATGCGGCCATTGATCAAAATCGCAGCCCTGGTCGGCTTAATCATATTATAAAGACGGGCGTAATGGCTCACGACAAGGAAGCCGGCGCCCCGCGCTTGTTCCTCGCCGATCGCCTTGGCGACGATGCCCATGGCATCCACGTCGAGGCCCGAATCGATTTCATCGAGGAGCGCGATCTTCGGTTTAAGCAGCTTCATTTGGAGCATTTCATTCCGTTTTTTCTCGCCGCCGGAGAAGCCTTCGTTGAGATTGCGTTTGCTCATCTCGAAGGGAATCCCCATCGATTCATAGGCATTCTGAAGCGCATTATAAAACTGGAATAAGCTTAACGGCTTCGCGCTATGGGCGTTCATCGCCGCTTTGAGGAAATCCGCGGAATTAAGACCCGGGATCTCGCTCGGATATTGCATCGCGAGGAATAAGCCGGCCAATGACCGTTTATCTGGCGTCAATGCCAAGACATCCTGATCATCTAAAGTGATGCTTCCTTCGGTCACTTGATAGGCAGGATTGCCCATAATCGCGGCCAAAAGAGTGCTTTTGCCATGGCCATTCGGGCCCAATAACGCTAACGTTTCGCCTTCCGAGACCTCGAGATCGACGCCGCGGAGGATTTCCTTCCCTTTGACGGCAACGTGGAGATTTTTGATACTGAGTTTCGACATAAATCCTCCTAAGAGCACGCTTATTCTAGTCCAGCGGGATAGACCTATCAAACGATACGGTAATGAAGTGAATTTTTCTCATTTTTAAAAAGTTCGCTCGCACGCGCGCCAGGGCGCGTAAACTAATTGTTGCACCGATTCTCTTTAGAGAATAGAATTAACCCGCAATGTTTGTGCAAGGAGGAACAAAGTCCACGCATATGAAGATCAAGAAATGTGCCCTCGGACTCGTAGCGATGCTCGCAAGCGTCACAGCACTCAGTGCCTGTGATCTTGTGACGGCCAATAACAATGGCAGCATTTTCACGTATACCGATGCGCTCGGCAATCGTGTCAGCTACTCAGCCGACGATTTGTTGAAGACTTATCAGGAGACCCCGAGTTCGCTTTCAACCGAATTCGACAAGGTCTATGAGGTTTTGGTTCGCCATTATTATGACAGCCTTCCCTCGAAACTCGCCGATCTCAAAGCCTTAGCGGAACGCGACGTCATCAAAGACAAGCAAACCGCAAAGAACAGCGCTTCGAGCACCTCGAGCTATGAAGCGGAATTCGAGAAGATCTTGACGAGCCACAGCGTCAAGAACGTCTCGGAGCTTTACCAATACCACCTCTATGAAGAGGAAAAATCGGATTTCCAGAACGCCATTTATCAAACTTGGGCGACTGGTGATTCAACCGTCAATGGTTTGGAAGCCATGAAAGATGGCTCTTATACCGATAGCACCGGCAAGACCGTCAGCATTATGCAGTCCTCGAATGATTGGGGCGTGGGCAATGCGGGCTGGCTTCTTGACCAGATGCCGTATCACTACCGCCACATCTTGATTAAACTCGCCTCGGGCAAAACCGGTGAGTTCACCCAAGACAAGATCGGCGAGAGCACCGATGGCAAAGGCGGCGAAACGACCAAACTTTCCCGTTTGATCTTCGCTCTTGCGGGCGCCAACTACGCCTCGAGCGTCGATACCACCACCAAAGCTCGGACCACCACGATCAGCGAAGCACCGATCCGGCAGTCCTTTGGCTATCTCGCTTCGCAATACTCCGAAGATAATTCGGGCACCCCGGCTTCTTCGACGCACCAAGGCGAAACCTCGATCGTCACCAAAGTCATGAGCTCGGACTTCGTTCCGGAATTCAAATTAGGTTCCTACGCGTACGAGACCCTCTTCAATCAGCGTGAGACTTCAACCGACTTCGGCATCAAGAATGCCTATCGGATCGCCCCGGGCTTAAAGAAGGATGCGGCTTCCTACGTCGGCACCACCGCGATCACGAGCGGCATGGTCGATGACAACCAGAAGCTTGAGAATGGCTCGACGGTTTATGATGAGATCAAGACCACTGGCTTAGGCCAGATCCCCTTCGGCGCGGCAGTCGCTTTGGCCGACAATGCCGATACGATCAAAGATGTCAACGGCAACACGGTCAACGAAGGCAATGAAGCCTTCTATCCGCGCAACGTCATCTTCAACAAGTATTTCAATAAGCACAACATCTGCGTCATCACTCCGAACGCCATCATGTCGAACTCGACGGTTTCGAACGTCGGTGCCGATCTTGATTCCGTCAAAGACCAACACGGAACGCAAACCAATAGCGACGGCACAGTCGTCGGCGTTATTAAAAAACAATATTATAAAGGTGCTTATTCTTCCCTTTATGGTTCGTTACCTGGCTTCCAAGTCGACACCACCAACGTCGTCAGCGTCACCGATGACAATGGCAAAGCCGAAAACGTTCTCACCAATAGCGAGAAGCAAATCGTCTTAGCCGTCCGGGTTTCGAGCTCGGGCTACCAAGGCATCCACTTCATCGTGGTTGAGCGGAGCGGTCTCTCGGAATTCGGCCTCCACGCCGATGTGAGCGGCAAAGTCGTTGAAAACACCACCGCTGAAGAGGCAAAGACGAACAACGTCGCCACTTCGAGCCAGTACTACACCACTTATCTTCCTGATAGCACCAACTATCCGGTCAATAAGGATTCGGTCCAGACCTACGTCGACTACAACAAGCCGACCTCGGAAGACCTCACGACCCGTTCGGGCAACATCTCGACGGCGATCAAAGGCTACAATTCCGCCCTCTCGACCTATCAGTTCCAGAAGTTGGTCGAAGATGGTTCGATCACCTTCAACGATTCGACTTTAGGCGACAAGATGAAGACCTATTCGACCATCAAGCGGCAATCCGCGATCGATAGCGCCTTCACCACTTGGAGCGACAACTGGAAGAGCTACGCCGAAACTTTGGCGGCCCAAGAGGCGGCGAGAGCCGTCGGATCCGACACAGCCTTAGGCACTTTGCTCTGTGAGACCACCGCCACGGAATACGCTTCAACCACCAAGACGAAGGATCTTTGGGCTAAAGGAGGAGCTTGCTATTATGGCACTAAGTAAATTTAAGAAAGTCAGCGTTCTCTCGCTGGCTTTAGCCTCGATGGCTTTACTCGCCTCGTGCGATAACATCGAAGCCAAACTTCCGACTTCCGATTACAACGCGCCGATCCTTAACGTCACTGACACCACCAACAATGAGCTCGGCAAAATCTATGATGCCTTGATCACCGAAGGCGATACCAATAGCGCCAAGGTTCTCTCGAACGTCCTTTATCTCTACGCGCAATCGATCTATGGCGACTTCTTCACGATGAAGGCGGCCGTCGAGAAATACGAAGCGGACAACACCGCTACCGCGGATCTCCAAGCCTTCGCCGATAAGTATGCAGCCTATGTCGATGGCACGAGCCACTCGATCTACAAGGTCGTCAACTTCTATCTCGACGTCCTCTATCGGATCCGCACGACCTTCTTAGGTTATGTGACCAATTCGTCCTATCAGGTCCGCAACCAATTCGCCGAGAGCAAGTTCTATGACGCTCAAACCGCGGCGTACTACGACCTCACCAAGGTGAATGGCACCGTTTATCCTTATAACCAAGCCTACAAGCAAGTCTATGGCAACTTCCGTTTAAGCGAAGGCTACACCGAGACCGGCTTGCTCAAGCTCGATGGCGCCAATGGCACTTCGGCCACCGATGTCACGGATGCCTATTTCAAAGACATCTTCGGCACCTACAAGAACTACATCGCCCAAGCGGTCCTTCCCGACATCTATCGGAATGAGCTGACCACCCAGTATCTCTACACCGAGAACTTCGGCCAGATCAAACAGACCGCCTACCGCAAAGTCGATTACATCTCCCTCGCGGAGAATGCCTCCTATTCCGGCAGTGTCGGCAACCTCATGACCGCCTATTGCAAGGATGTCCTGAGCGATGCCACTTATGCCAAAGACTTCACGAGCTATGGCTTCACCTTCCTCGGCGATCTCTACAAAGGCACGACCTCGAACTTCACGAGCGCTCAAAACACGATTGCGGAGAAGATCTACACCGATGCGGGCTGGCACAAAGCCACGGCCCTCAAGTCTCTCACGATCGGCGATTGGACCATCAGCGACTACTACAAAGAGTCTGCGATGGGCACCATCATCACCTCGTATGAGAAATTGACCGACAACCGCTTCACCGATGATACGACCGTTCGGAGTGACTTCACCAATAGCGGAGCCTACACCGTCGACACGGGCTTAGCCGTGAAGACCCGGACTCTCATCGCCGCCGACAAGACTACCCATGGTTGGTACGACAAAGCCGGCCTTTCGAGCCTCGCGAGCGCTCTCTCGGGCCGCCTCTTCAAGGTTCAGGTCGCCAACGATGTCGATAACAACCTCTCGAACGGGGCTTATGTCGACAACATGACCATGAGCTATGGCCGTTACGTCCAAGGCAATTACTTCTTGCTTCCGGACACCTACGAAGCCAGCGCTGCTTATCCTTACTTATATATGGATTCATCCAGCAACTGGTATCTCGTGAAGGTTGAAGAAGCCGTCAAACCCGCCAAAATCACCTCGACCTCGACCGGCACTGGTTCCTCGGCCTATTACGACAACATGCTCTCGCATGAGAACGACCACTTCTTCGCGGAGCAGGTCGCCCGCAAGATTGCCTATTCGCTCTCTTCGACCGATACTTGGAAGAACAAAGCGAACAAGTACTACGTGAACGAGATGGCGCTTCTCTATCACGACACCTACGTCTACAACTACTTCAAGACCACGTTCCCGTCGCTCTTTGACTGAGACGAAACGAGGCTATAATGAGGGGGTGGAGAAATCCACCCCTTTTACTTACTTTGGAGGATAAATAACCATGAAAGACGTCTTCTGCAAAATCATCGATGGGGAGATCCCCTCAGTCAAAGTCTACGAGGATGACGATGTGCTCGCGATCCTCGACATCTCGCAAACGACGAAGGGCCACACCCTCGTGATGCCAAAGAAGCATTACGATAGCTTCCTTTCCTGCCCGAAGGATCTGATGCACAAAGTCTACGACGTCGCCCAGCGGATCGGCCAAGCCGAGATCGCGGTCTTGGGTGCCAAAGGCGTCAACATCTTGACCAACGTCGGCGAAAGCGCCGGCCAAAGCGTCCCCCACTTCCACGTCCACGTGATTCCGCGTTACCTCGGGGGCGAAGGCGGCTTCCAGCTCACCATGAAGGCCCAGGACACGTCGAAGATGGATTTGCCGCTTCTGGCTCGTTCGATCTCCGAAAAGATGAAATAAGGCCGTTTCTTGACGTTTGAGAGCCAATCCGAGAGGATTGGTTCTTTTCTGAGAACCACAAAATTTACAAAAGGGCTCTTTTTCCCCTTCTGTCGGGACGAAAAAGGAGGGTCATGCCTCGGAAGGGTGTAAGCGCTTACACCTTTTTAGAAATCGGTGCTATATTAGGGGTGACGAAAGGGAAGCGATTCCCGAAAACCCCGAAGGATGACTCTCCCCCTCGGGGTAAAAAAGACTCGTATGGCAGTTTCTCGCTGAGGATGGGATCCTGAGGCTCACGTTCGGTGGAGCAAGGCGAGAAAACGCTACGACAAAGGCATTCCAATCCGGAAGCGGGGAATGCCTTTTCTCTTGCAATAAGAAAAGCCGTCCCGAAGGACGGCCAAGAATCCAAGACGCGAGCTCAGGCGCCGTAGGTGTGATAGACGTAGCTGCCATCGCTCTCCGTGGTTCTCACCACAATGGAGCGGCCACCATTCCAACTGCTGGCAAGCGTGACATTCGCCCAGGCGGCAGAAGTCCCGTCAAAGGTGATATAAACCGTCGGCGCCGGGGTGTAATCCGTTCCGCAAACAAAGGCGTTCTTCCCGATGCTCGTCACATTCGAGGAGAGGTTAACGTAGGTCAAAGCATAATCGTCCTGGAACGCATTGGCCCCAATCGTGAGGGCGGAGGATTTCGCCGTATTGCCCACTTGGGTGATCGTCACCGTGGTCATGCCATAGAAGCCCGCAAGCGAATAGGTGCCGATCTTGGTGTAAGAATACGGAAGGATGATATTGAGCGCATCCGCGTTATCGTGAGCGTTCGAAGTCCAATCATAGGTTCCGGAAACGGCATAGCCGCTCGTTGAAGGAACATAACCGCCATCCTGAGACGAATAAGTCACGTAGGTCGGGAAAATGAAGTTGGGCAAATCGCTTTGGGTATAGGAAGAAGGGAGATAAACCGTTTCGATGTAGTAATAGGTCTTTTTCTTGACTTTCGTCGTCCTGATGCCAAACGTATAGGTTTCGGTGATCTCATTGCCATCGGCATCGTAATAACCGCCCGTATTGCCGGATTTCGTCGTTTCGGGTTCAACCGGATAGGTCGGAGCCACATCATAGGCAAAATTGAACGCCCCGGCCGTGGCCGTCCCGTTCTTATAAGCATTGGCGGAAGGATCAACGTTGACGGAAGTATAGGCCCAAGTCGCATAACCAACGCCCGCGCCAGCGGCGCAGACCGAAAGCGAAAGCAGGCTCAAAAGAACCGGGTGGGCGAAGAGTTTTTTCATGAAAGCGAATTTCATGCCGTCGGTCCTTTCACGCTGAAGGTAAATGTAATCACGGTGTTATCAAGCGCTTCGATCATCGTGTTGTATTGATCAAGCGTCTGGGGAACCGCGGTCGTTTTGATTGTTAAAGTCGGAAGGCTCGAGGCGATGGAAACGCCTGAGACCCAAGTCAAAGATGTCGCTGAGAAATCCTCGACATAATCCAAGAGATAGCCCAAAGCGCTATCCGTCTTGCTGATTGCGATCGCATAAGTAAAGGCGGTGCCCGAAGGAACCGTCGCAGTGGCATCGGTCAAAGTCAGCGTCGCGGCCATCGTCGGTTTCACGATCTTGCTCGAATCGGTCGAATAATCTTGTTTGGCATCGGCCCAAAAGGCCACTGCCGTATACGTTTTTGTTCCATCCGTCGCCGTGGTATAGCCCGTGTCATCAATGATGACAACGGCACTACCAGATACGCTGATCGAACCGGAAACGGTCGTCGTGGTCGTGGCCACGCCAGTGGCGTTGGCCATTCCGCCGGTGGTCAAAGGAGCCACGTTAGCGGCGTCGGTATACGTCCAGGCGGCAAAGCCAACTGAAACTCCCGCGACCGTGAGGAGACCGGCAGAGCCGAGCAAAAGGAGCAACGTCGTTTTGCTGAGTTTTTTCATAAGCGTTACGCTCCTTTCCCTTGAACCAAAAAGAATCTCATAAGGACCCTTCGTTCGGATCTATGAGATAGTGAGTTGCTGGGTATCGGAGATCAGTTCTTTTTGCGGATCTTGCTTCATTTTTCTATTTAGGGAGCCCTCACCTGAGCTCCCTACGAGCAAGATCGGCCAGGAACCGATCTCCCTAAATGGTCAGACAAATAAGTGATTTGAGAACCAAAAGGGCCAAACCTTAAAAAAGGCCTGGCCCTAATGGAATTTTGACAACAACCTTAGGGCCGAAAGCCAAATTAGGCGTTCGCAGCGCTGAAGGTGAAGGTGATCTTGGTGTTCGCAAGCGCGGCGACCATGACATCATAGGCAGCCTTGCTCTGCGGAGCAGCGCTCTGGGTGAAAGTCAAAGTCGGAAGAGTGATCGCCGTTCCCGAAGTCCAAGCGACACCGGTGGTCGTGCTGAAGTCCGCAACGTAATCCTTGAGCGAAGCCTTGCTGGTGTCCGTCGCAGCGACGGCAACGGTATACGTATAAGTGAGATAGCTCGGAACCGCAGCGCCATCACTCATCGTGAAGACTGGAGTGATCGTCGGAAGGGTAGCACTAGTGCTGGTTTCGTCACCCGTCGCAGTCGCGCTCCAGAAAGCGATGCCTTCAATGGCACCAGCGGAACTAACGTCTTTTTCATCCAAAAGGACATAAGCGGAAATCGTGCCCTCTTTAAAAGAGATGGTTCCGGTGACGCTGTTCGTAACGACTTTCGTCGCAGCGGCAGCGGCCGTGACTGTGCCACCGCTGACGTTCGATGCGTCAATGTAGCTCCAGGCTGCGAACCCGGTGCCGACCAAGGCTAAGCAGCCAAGGCCAGAGATGAGAGCGATCTTGTTGGTGAGTTTCATACTTTTTAATCCTCCTGCAGATTAAATGCTTCGCGGTGTTCCTGCACCGCGCTCCTTATCGGAGTAGCAATACAATACACGAGGATTTTGAAAAATGCCCGTGGAAGCGTTTTCATACGAGGTGAAAACCAGACGATTACTAGTTTTTACTGAATTCTTTCCGACATCGTACAACCGGGGATAACCCTCACTTTTCTGAGTCAACAACATCTTTAAATAGCCACCACTTTATTAGGTCTTGTCGACACTTCTCAAAGTCACTGCTTTTTTATTTATTTACCAAGAGGTCCCCTCCTTGGGGCTCCTAAAAATGGAATTTAAACTATCAAATTTGACAATCAAGCGTCAATTGTAAAATTTTTAGCGCCCAATAAAAACGCCCGCTACGGCGTTAATACCTTAAGGGTCGAAAGAAAAAGGAGCCCTCAAGGGAGCTCCTCATCGTCTTCTTCTTATTTCTCGTCGTCCGATTTCACGATCTTCACGACGATGCCCTTTTTGCCGAAGACTTTCTTTTTGGCAGGTTCTTTGGCCACGGCTTCCGCTTTCTTTTGGCTGAGCTTCGCTCCCACCGTTTCCTGGCGCTCCGCCACTTTAGCCTTCACTTCCTCGCGATGTTCTTCGACTTTGGCTTTCACTTCCTCGCGATGCTCTTCCACCGCTTGCTTGACTTCCTCACGGTGTTCGGCGGCCTTTTGCTCAAACGCTTCTTTCCGTTCCTTTAAGAGTTCGCGATGCGAGCCCCATTTGTCCTGAATCAAGGCGCGTTGGGCTTGGATTTGGTCATAAACGACCAAGCGCGAATGGTCGATGTGGCCCCAACGGACGTCGTAATCCTTTTGAATCTTGCCGGTATAAAGTTCCGAGAAAAGGAGCATCACGACGCTTGAAGCAACCGCATACACGCCGAAAATCGATTGGAAGAAAAGGATGACATAGCCCAAGCCGGAGATTTTGGACGTTCCCGGATAATGGGCGACCAACTCGGAAGGTTTGACATCGACGTCATCGAGTCCGCCCACCGCGTCCCCCGCGAAATTGAGGACGATGTTCCCGTCGCCATCTGCCCAGATCCGAACCAGCCGGTGAATAATGATCGAGGTCTCTGAATTCCAGGAATTGCCCACCAACTTCTTCGAGTAATCGTTGTTGTAGCCGTAGATCTCATAAAGGACGCCACTTTGGACTGGGACATAGGTGTAACCATTGCCATAGATGCTTTTCTCGGTGATCAATTTGCCCGAAGAGTCTTTTTGCAAGGTGGTGAAAACTTCCTCAGACTGGGGCTTTTCGACGGTCAAAATATCGCCGCGTTTGAATTCCTGAGCCACCATGGCGTCGGTAAGATAGCCGCCATTCGTCGCATATTGGGCATCACGGGCGACATAAGACATCGAGTTGGAGGCAATCACCATCTGCGATTGGCCATTGATGAAGGCCAAGTTATTGCTGAATTTGAAATAAAGAGCGAAAGCCATCATCGCGATGGCGAAGGCAGCGATCACGCCCGAAAGAATGTTCGTCAAGAGGTTGCCGATCTTATAGGCCTTGCTCTTTTGCTTGTCTTTCTCCGTGATGATTTCCTGATCGCGGTTTCCCTGATCGACCAAGATGTGCTCCGACTTTTGAATCGAGCGGAAAACAACAAAGACGAACGCGAAAATCACCAAGGTCAAGACGACGAGGACGATGATGGTGGCGGCAAGCGTTAAATCCATACGATTTTTTTGATTTTTAGACAAGGCGAAGGTGGTTTGAGAAAACGGCTTCCCCTTTCAAGAATACCCCCATTAGAGGTAATGACTACAATAATCGACTTATTGGAAAAAGTCGCTAGTAAGCGATTTCACGCGCAAAAAAGGAAGATTTTCCACGCCATCGGACTCGGACCAGAAACATTCCGAAAGAACCGGTTTCCGACATAAGGGGTTTTCCTTCGGCCCGGCGTGGGAAAAGGAAAAGCGCCCGCTTTTTGGCTTTTGGACAAAAAGAAGAGGCGTTTTCATTGCCAAAGGTATCAAAAAAGACCTCAAAGTGACAATTGTAAATTTTTTCGGAGAAGGGTTTTATTTGGCGTCTTTCGTATAAAGCGGAAGGTAGAAATAGCGGTCGTCGATCGTGAAGACTTTCTGGGTCCACTCGCCGGGCACAACGCCTTGATAGGCTTTGTCCAGAATGTTCATTTTGGCATCGAAATCATCGATCATCGCCAAGGCCAAGGCCTCGCGGGTCTCCGGCGGAACCGGCGAACCGTAATCGGGCTGGTTATGATGGGAAAGAACCATGTGTTCCATGATCGTCGGGATCTCGCCCGTCATCCCCAAAGTATCAGCGGCCTCTTTGACTTCGGCCTGCATGATCGAGATGTGGCCGAGGAGTTTGCCTTCGAGGGTGAACTTCGTGGCAATCGGGCCCGAAAGCTCGATGGTTTTGCCAATGTCGTGGATGATCGCGCCGGCGATCAAGACATCGCGGTTAAGAGACGGATAAAGCTTGCAAAGGGCTTCGGCGTCATCGGCCATGCAAAGTGAATGATAAAGAAGACCGGAGGCGTAGTTATGGTGATTGCGGACTGCGGCCGGATAATCGACATAGGCATCATAATGCTTTTTCACGAGGTGTTCCGTGAGCTTTTTGACGTCCGGATTCTTTAAGGAAGCAAGATAATCCTGGAGTTTTTTGATCAGGATTTCCTTACTGACGGGGCTCGAAGGGACGAAACGGGTATAATCGACGCCTTCAAGCGGGAGCGCCTCGCCCGAAAGGAGTTTCATCTGCAAGGCATTTTTATAGGAAAGGACTTCGGCTTCGACGCTCACGATATTGCCTGGAGCGAAGATTTCTTCGTCTTTCGGGCCGATATCCCATTTCTTGGCATCCATCGTTCCGGTAGCGTCCTGAAGCGAGACGGTCAAATAGCTCCTCGAGGCGGTCGTCACCCCTTTGGTGCAGCCATTCACGAGAAATTGGGAACTGATCTTATCCCCATCTTTGAGTTCGGCGATTGTTTTCATAAGCATTCCTCCAAAACCTTCTCCACCTCATCGACGGAATAGCCCTTGCTCATGAGGTAAGCGAACGTCTTCGTGCGCAACTGGTAACCATTATACTTTGCCTGATACTTTTTTATCGTTTTTTCGCACAGGACACGGAGGGTTTTTCCGCTCAAAACCTTGTTTTGGCTATAGCCTTCCACCGCTTCTTTGGCGATTCGTTCGTCAAAGCCCCGCCGGATCAAAGCCAGACTGCCTTTTTGCTTTTTGCTCGCGAGGGGCAAACGGGCGTAGCGTTTCTCAAAAGCCTCGGCCGCTTTTTTGGCGTGGGCCTCTTCTTCCGAGAAGACGAGCGAGGAGACGATGTCGCCCCGAACCCCGTGCTTGAATTGGAGATCCTGAACGATCCGATTCTGGCCATAAAGTTGCTTCTCTTTTTCTTCTTTATATTCCTCGGCAAAAGCCCGATCGTCGATCAAGCCTTGTTGCTTCAAGGTGAAAATAAGCTGACGAATCGTGTCCTCGTCTTCGGTCTTTTTCCGAAGTTTCTCGCGGATATCATGGCTCGTATAGGCCCCTTTGCTCGCGAGGGAGAGGGCATAGTTCCAGAGGACTTCGTGCTTGGTGAAAAGAACGAGTGAGCGGTATTGAGAGGCGGTGAGTTCCTTCCCGACATAAAGCGGCATCTCGGTGAAGGCATTGGGACTCAAAAGCAATTTTTCCTTGCCGAAAGAAACGACCATCTGGCCTTTTTTATTCTGTTCGATCGCGCTGATCTTGTATTTACCAATTCTTTTTGATGGCTCGTTCATAAACTTCGTGCACCCTCGTGTAAAACTTCTCAAGCGAGTAGGGCTCAATCGCTTTGAGCGCCGCCGACTTAAGGCTAGATAATTTAGCACTCGGCAGGGCGAGAATACTAGGAAGTTTTTTCGCGAGGTCGGAGGCATCGAGGAAAAAGAATCCGTCTTCCCCGTCTTTGATCGTGCCGATGAGCGATTCATCGTAACGGGCCAAGAGGATGAGCGAGGAAGCCATTGCTTCCATAAAGGTGAGTCCTTGGGTCTCGGTGATGGACGCTGAGACGAAAAGATCCCCTAACGCGTAATAAAGCGGCACGTCATCCGGGTTTACCGGCCCGACAAAAACGACATGATCGGCAATCCCGAGTTTGGCCGACAATTCCTGGAGTTCTTTGAGGGCGGGTCCCCCACCGACAACCACGAACTTGGTCGGCTTTTTGGGCCCGTTCTTCAAAAACTGGGCATAGCCTTCAAGGCAGATGTCGATCGACTTCTCTTTGGCGACTCGGCCCAAAGACAAAATCACATAGGTATCGGGCGCTAAACCATATTTGGCTTTGAGCGCTTTGACCTTGTCCCGGTCGATATTTTCTTTTTTGAACGCCCCAAAATCGATGCCCGTCGGAATCACGTTCATATAAGCATCGACGCCGATGTTGCGCATATATTCCTGAATCTTGATGCTCGGGGTGATGAATTCGTCGGCTCGACGGGACTTATAGCGGACGTAGGTGCGAACGATGCTCTTGGCCGCCCGATCAAAATAACCGTGGGTGGCGTAATAGGTGTAATCCTCCATCATCGTGTGAAAGGTGTAAACCGTCGCCACGTGAAGGATGTTGGCGGCGATGAAGCCGAATTGGCCCACCCCGCCGTCGGTCTGAATATGAATGACCTCCGGGGCGAACTCCTTGATGAGTTTCATCGCATCGGCGTTATAGACCGAAGCCCAACGATAATCATAGAGGTGCTTCATGTCGATCCCAGGGAGGCGCAAGATGTCCCCGTCGAGAGACAATTCGTTGTTATAAGGATTGGTGGCCACGACCAAAACCGAGTCACCATGGGCCTTAAAAGTCCGATAAAGATTGCGGGAGCTCGTGGCTACGCCGTTGATCTCAGGCGGAAAGGTGTCGCTGAAAATCGCTACTTTCATAACTCAGTCATCGATATCGATGGAATCCCATTTCTTTTTCTTCATGGGAGTCTCATCGCCTTTCTTTTTATCTACCACTGGCGCATCGGGCGTCTTCGGGGTTTCTTTCGGCGCGAAGAAAGAAGGCTTCTTCGGTGCGAGCGTGGTCCCATCTCCCCCGACTGCATCGGGGTCGCGGGCCACCGGATTCAAGCCTTGGAGCCGCTTCTGAATCTCTTTGCGGGAAAGCTGTTTGGTCTCATAAAGCGTATCGGAAGAAAGTTTTCGTTCCTCGAAGGTCTCCAGCTGGAGATCGACGAAGGTCTGGCGGTTGGCATAATGGTAATCCTCGTGGGGACGGGAATGATAAAGAGCGGCAAAGAAACCCGAAACCACGACGACCAAGTGGAAGGTCGCGACCCGCCACAAAATGTTGGCGGTCGCCATATTCGCGGAGGCAGTTCGGATAATCTGGAGCGACCCATTGACGACCGCGCAGGTCTCGACATAGTAATTCGAATACATCGCCGAGAAGAAAAGCTCGGATACGCCAGCGCTTCCTGGTAACGGGAAGAGGCCAGTGACCATTTGGTGGAAGGCGCTTCGGAAGCAGGAATCCATCATCAAAGTGAAATCGAAGGTCGCGCCATAGCCATAGGCATCGAGGGCCAAGCCAGCGAAATATGGAATCGAGGTACGGATGATCTGGATCACGAAGAAGAGCAAGAAAATCAAAACGGTGACCGGAACGTTGGCCTGAAGACGGGTCAACTCGATTTTGAAATTTTCGACCTGAACTCGGAGGTTTTCTCTCGTCTTGTCCGGATTCTTGACAAGGTGAAGCTTGGCGCCAAGGCCGATGCCGTAATGCATGATGAAGTTATGGAACTTATGGGAATAGCTCATGAGGAAGAGCAAGGCGATGATTGAGAGGTTCAACCCGAATCCGATGATGATAAGCGGCAGCATTGAGATCGTTCCGTCCCAGCCGAAAAGCGAGAAGTTCGGAATCTGGAAACTCTTGATCGCCATGATGGCATCCCACTCGAAGATGATGGCGAGGATATCGAAGAAAATCATTGAGACCTGATACAGAATGAACCACATGACCATGATCGAAGCGGCGTTCGAGATCTCGATCCCCTGCTTCTTCATCGTGTAGACCTGCATGACCTGGCCGCCCGAGGCGCCTGGGGTGACGTCGTTATAGAAAGCGCCGATCATCGCGTTCGAGACGCCCTGATGCCATTTGTAGTGCCGCGTATAAAGACGGCAGAAGACCTGAATGACGATGCCATCGAGGAAATACGAGGCAATCACGAGAAGGGCAATTGCCAAAAGCCACCAAGGATTGCAGCCTTTAAGCGCGTCGTAAATGTAGGCGCCGCCTTTAGCGATATCGCCTTCGCCGGCGTTATAAAGTGAGAACACCAAAGAGAGGGCGGTCATCACCAAAACGACAGAGATGCTCAGCCAGTACTTCGATGATTTTTTCTTTTTCGGACTCTCGCCTTCGGGAATCCGGGTAGTTGTTTCGTCCATTAAAAAACCGAAGAGCCTTTATGGCTCTTGAGATATTGTAGCAAACTTCGACCCTCAAGCCTTGCTTTTTATTGTGGTAACCACAATCTCAGCTCGGCAATTATGCCGAACTGGGAGGTTATACGATTCGCCCAAACCGCGGGAAACGAGAAGCTGGCTTTTCCCTTTCGTGTAGGAGCCAGCGACATATTCGGTCCACGGATAAACCGCGACCGCCCATTTGCCCAAGAGGATCTGACCACCATGGGTATGGCCGGCAAACATCAAGTCATAACCGTTTTTCTCGGCCAGATGGAAAAGGTCCGGCCGATGGCACAAAAGAATGTTATAAGACGAGGCGTCAAAACCGTCTTTGAGCGTTGCTAATTGCTGAGGGACATCGCCTTCGTAAGAACCGGTATAGGCCCATTCGTAGACGCCTTTGGCCGCCGGATCACGCACCCCATAAAGCTGAATGCCGTTCCCAAGATTGATTTTGCTTTGATTGAGATTCTTGCCCCAGCGATCGAAAATCGCGTGTTCTTTGTCCGTAATTTCTTTCGGAGCCTTCCGTTCGTGGTTGCCATCGACGTAATAGAACGGGATTCCTTTTTTCTCCCAGCTCGCCACCATCGCATCAAGCATCGAGAAGTTGCGGGTATGGTTGTCGATAAAATCCCCCGTCGAAACGATCACGTCGGGGTTCTCCTGGGCAATTATCTCCAGCAAATCCTCGCCGGAATACTTCAAAGAGTGATTATGGAAATCCGAAAGCTGAATGATTTTAAAGTCCTTCGTTCCTGTGTATTTCGCCGAGATCACATCGTAACGGGTGACGGCCAAGGAATCATCGTTATGACTGTAATAGTAAAAGCCAAAACCGGTGAAAACGACCCCGATGAAAGCCAAACTCCGAACGATGATCCTGATTTTTTTCACGACACAATCATAAGCATAGCGAAGGGAAAAAGTCCAAAAAAAGCCTTCTCAAGAAGGAAGGCTATTTTTTAAAGAAACGATTAGGCAGCTAACGAAGCATAGAAGACAAAGGCCTTCTGATCGGCCGAAAGCGAATAAGTCCCAGCCGTGGGAACGTTGAAGGTCACGGCAGCCGGCTTCTTTTTGGCATCATCCGAAGTCGCAAAACTCGGAGAGGCAATCGTCACCACCGTTCCTGCCGAATCTACACAGGACCAATTCCCGGCGACATCGCCGTTGCTTTCCGCGTAAATCATGACAGTCATCGCCGCCGTTGTGGTGAAGGAGATTTTATCGGTCGTCGGCAAAGTAAGTTCCATCGAATGGCACGGCCCGGCTTCAGAGCCAATGGTGCGGCTCGACATCATTTCAAGAGACGAGGCCGCGCCCACAACACTGAAACTACCAAAGGCGGTTCCAGTAGGAATGCTCGCCATGGGGTAATATTCCATCGGATCAAAAATCAAGGGATCAGCGGCGGTCGGAGCATAGACATCCGGAGTCACAACCTTGACGTTGTTTTCGTCATAGGTCACCGCAACATTATTAATTTGGCTGTTGTCGGTCGTCAAAACGTAATACGTCGCCGCTTCCGGAAGAGCGAAGGTCGGCTTAAGGGTATCGGACTTGGTGGCATCGCTGGCCTTCATCGTTTCTTTTTGACAATTCAGAACTTTGAAGCCATCTCCCACTTTCTCAGCAAGGTAAAGGTTCCGAACAGACTTGCCTGTGCCCGATTTGCACTCTAAGTAAATCGAGCCAGCGCCGATCGTCGTAAAACGAATAAGATGGTCAAGAGTCGCAACATCGCTTGCGCCACGGGAAATGACGCCTTTTGAGGCATCAACGCCAATGCCAAAACCCGAGAAGAAGTCATCCTTGACTTCGATGCCTGGATTCGCGATTTTGTTGCCACTACTATCGGCGTGATACTGTTCTGTCGTAAGGGCGGAAAAAGCGGTGACCATTTTTGCCACGTCTAGATTCACGGTCACATCATGCTCCTGAACGGTCGAAGAAGAGGAAGACGAAGACTCGACCACCGAGGAACTGGAAGACGAACTTGAAGAGGTGACTGCCGGAGAAGAGCTCGACGAGGACGCCGCCAGCGCAGAGGATGCTGCCTGAGATGAGGCTGGGGTCGCCGAGGAAGCCACCGGAGAACTCACACTCGTTTTTCCGCAGCCAGCCAAGAGCAAAGCCGAGGCAAGAACCAAAAGCGAAAGACTTGTTTTCTTCATAAAAGAACCTTCTTTGGGCTCATTCTATAACTCAGGTCTTTTCCTTACCAAGTTTCCAAGGAAAATATGTGCGGTCAGCACAAGAGTTTTTCGGATGATTTTTAGCCATTTTATCGAGTGTTATACTGAACGCGCAAAAGGAAAAGTTTTACCGATGAAAAAGCATTTTTATTTCGGATGGGTATTGATGATGTCTGGCGTACTTTTAAGCTGCGGAGGCGCCAATGTCAAAGGCGAGGGCGATGAAGGATCGGATCTTTATGTTTCCCCAACGGGGAAGGGTACCGATGGGGCGGGGACGAAAGCGAACCCCTATACCTTGGCCTATGCCATCACTTTGCTTCATCCGGGCAAAACGATTTTCCTCATGGAAGGCACCTACGCCTATTCCTATCCAATCAAGATTGATTCAACGACGGATTTACTCCCGGCCGCGAGTGCCTCGGAGATGAAGACGCTCATGCCCGCGACCAAAGACGATGGCACCGAAGCCAAAGTCATTTTCGATTTCTCCGGAATGACCTTCAATTCAGCCAATCGCGGATTGAGTTTCAACACCCAGTATTGGCACGCCAAGGATTTTGAAGTCAAAGGGGCGGGCGATAACGGCGTCTATATTGGTGGCAACCACAACACCATCGAGAACATCGAGATTCATGATTGCCAGGATTCCGGCCTTCAGCTCGGTCGGCGTTCGAGTTCAGATAATACGTTGGATAAATGGCCGACGAATAACCTGATCCTTCATTGCACTTCTCATGATAACCACGACCCGACCGGTGAAGATGCGGATGGATTCGCCTGCAAGCTCACGACGGGATATGGCAATGTTTTCGATGGTTGCATCTCTTATAACAATGTCGATGATGGCTGGGATCTCTACGCAAAATCCGAAAGCGGCCCAATCGGACCGGTGACGCTCCAGAACTGCGTCGCATTCAATAACGGCATGACCACCTATGGCATTGGCACCGCCAATTCCGATGGCAATGGCTTCAAGCTCGGAGGCGAGGTCATCCCCGTTTCCCATAAAGTCATCAACTGCATCGCTTTCAATAACTCGGCTCATGGCTTTACCGATAATTCCAATCCAGGAACGATCTCACTCACCAATTGCACATCCTATAACAACGCGGTTCGGGATTGGGAATGCGGCAATATCAATCTTTGTCGGGATGCCTCTACCTCTTATAACACCTTTAAAAACGTCCTTTCATATTGCGATGGCAATCGGACGAGCCCGGTCACTGGAAAAACCGCTTTGGCAAATTCCAAAGACCAATATCGAGGAAACGCTCAGTATTCCGTCTTCTATTCGGGTTTGGCGATGCTTAAGTTCGGGGCGATCGATGAGTGCGATTATTCGAAGAATGCCCTCCGAGGCACGCTGATCTCTCAAACCATCAGCGATCCTTTTGAAAGCGAAACCACCCCACAACCAATGGCTTCGAGTGGCGTAGAGGCCTCCACTCACGTGGACATCCACCACACCCTCCGGAATGCCGATGGAACGATTAATCTCCACGGCTTCCTCAAAGTCAAAACATCCTCGCCATTCTACACAATGGGATCCGATGGCTCCATCTTGGGCGCCCATTTGAACGGGGAGGACAAATAACATGAAAAGGAAATTGCTCTTCCTCTCTTTAGGGGCTTTATGCGCGATTGGGGGAATCGGTGCGACTTTTGCAGGGGTTTCGTCTGGAAATCAAGCGCTTCTTGCCGAAGACGCCAATGACGGCAAATGCGCCGAAGCGCTCAATCTAATCGATCTCAACGTCGACCTTCAAAACGTCGTCTCCTCATTCCGCCTTCCTTATTTGGGACAATATAGCGCCAAGATCAGTTGGACTTCTTCGAATTCCACCGCCATCAAAGTCACAACCGACAGCGCCGCAGGCTATGTGGCCAAGGTCACCCGAAGCGACACGAATCAATCCTTCGTTCTCACGGCGACAGCCACCCTTTCTGGTTCTGTCGGCGCGAGCAAGGATTTTGCGGGTGTTGTTCTTAAAAAAGGATCGGCTCAAGAGTCGGATTTACCTTTGGCCATGAGCGAAGATTTCAGCGAATACGAAACCGGAGTCGAACTAAGCAATTATTTCCGCTGGCAAAGTTCTTCCGCCGAAATGAGCAACGCCACCCCCGTCGAGAAAATCGATGGCAACATCAATAACATGATCTCAAAGAAGGCCTTGGCCGTCCAAAGCATCCGGACCGCCAGTTCGCTTTCCTATACTCGAAGCGCCAACGTTCAATCCTCGGCTCTCGCCTCGAGCAATAACCAGGCGGTTCTCGAGGGCTCTTTCCTTTTCACTCAGCAAACCAATGGCCTCGCCATCGAGCTCTTGAACGGCTCTTCCTCCATCGTCGCTGGCATCTCCCTTTCTTCGCTAACCTATTCGTATTTCGAAGCAGGAGCCTATGTCCCAGTCAGCTTAAAAGCGCCTGAAGAAGGCATTTGGCAGGCCTTCCGCCTTATCTTCAAGCCGAGTTCAGGCCGTTTGATTTTCAAGCTTTTCGATTGGTCCTCTTTGAGCTGGATTGATATGACTGCTGGAGCCTCCACTTATCTGAGTGGCTCAGGAGTCACCAGCGGAGCGAAAGGCGATGTAACCGGAATTCGAATCAACGTTGCCAAGGGCTCCCAATTCGGAACAACGTATCTTTCTGACCTCAAACTCGACGCTTTGACCAACCTTCCGGAAGCCAACCCAACGAATCCCAATCGGACGATAGGAATCGGGACAATCTCGAACTACGAACCTTCCCTTTTCGCCGAAGAGGGACAAACGATCAGCGGCCTCAATCCATCCTTCGAGGTTCATAACCGTTTCTCTCCCGCCACGATTTTAACCAAAGACACCGATTACACCATCGTTTCTTCCTCTTCCACGGCGGAAGATGGAAGCCAAACTTATCAGTATGTCTTTACCTTGGTTTCAACGGGTGAAAGCAAGACCATCAGCCAAACCGTCTATTTCTCCAAAGCAAACTCCGCGGTCACCCTTTCCGAGTTTAAGTCTTCTTATCTCAAGAGCCGAATCGTCAAAAGCGGAACGACATCCACGACTTATGGGTACCTTACTTTGACTGGCAATGTGAACCGTGGGGATGGAACGCTTTACTATGTCGTCTTAACAAAAGGCTCGAGCGAACCCACCGAAGCGGACATCCTTTCCGGCGGAGCGACATTAACCGGCTACGTAACCAGCGGCAATAGCGCTATCACCACCCATTCTTTCAGTCTTGACACCGACAGCATCTCTTATTCAGGCGAATACGATGTTTATGCCTACATCGCTAATTCGAACGGCAATTCCTCGCTGGTTTCATCCAAAGGCATTTCCACCGTCGTCAACATCACGACCTGCCAAGAGTTCTATGACATGTCTTCTTCGCTCGATACTCTCGCTTCGACTTTCCGCCTGATGAACGACCTCGATTTCTCTTCTTATTATTGGAATTACGATACGACCCAACGCAGCTTCACCGGCGTTCTCGATGGCCAAGGCCACACGGTCAAGAACCTTTCGATTTCAAATGCCAATGGCGCCACCACAATCAAAACGGGCATCTTCTTCAATCTCAACGGAACCGTGAAGAATATCGCCTTCGAAAACGCCAATATCACCGGTTTCAATGATGTCGCGGTTTTAGGCGGCAATTCCTATGGTTGTACGATTGAAAATGTCCGTTTCTCGAATTGTTCAATCGCTCAGGAAAGTACCCTCACAGGCGGCAATGGCTATTTTGCCACGGTGATTGGGCGTTGCCGGGGCGGAACAAATCTCTTCGAAAACGTGACCATCGAAAAGAGCGCCGTCTCAGGCCCAGAGCATTGCGGTCTTCTTTTGGCCGGTGCCGAAGCTTCGGGAACGACGGCTACCTTGAGCAACGTCATTGTCGATGGCACGATTTCCGAAAGTGGAGCTCACGCTGGCCTCATCGGGCGAAATAGCGGTGCCAACCTCAACATCACCAACGCCTTGATTTCCTTGGACGTCCTTTCTTCGAAAAAAGAAGTTGCAGGCCTCTTAGGCCGTAACGAGACCGGCGGTTTTCTCAAAGCCACCAACGTCTATAGCGACCTTAAGATCCGCGAGATGACCCAACCGACTTACTTCGGTCAGACGATTGGCTATGATGCCACCACCGCCGGATCAGCGGGCAAGACCTTTGCTTATTCGCTTTCTGGGCTCAGTTACCTCGACAACGATTATTCGGACCTCGGAGATTCGATTAGCCCAATCAAGAACGCGATCACTGGTGGCCGTTCGGTTCAGATCCCGGCAGTTTATACTTCGAAGTTCTACGAGACTCAGACCTTCCTACGCGATCTCGACACCTCTTTGACCTTTGCTTACGATGCCACAGCCGAGAAGCCAACGCTCAGCCTCCGAAGCTTAGCGGATCTTCAAGGCCAACTCACAGTGAGTTCCTTTACGGCTTGGAGCGATCAAATCGATCTCGCTTCGATTCAAAAGTGCCATTACCCCCTCTACAAAGCCGAGGATGTCTATCAGGTTCTCTCCGACACCGAGAAAGCAAAAATCCCTGCAGAAGCCCTACAAAAACTCACCGAGGGCAAGAAAGCCTATCTTGCACTCCTTGATGACCTTTCGGCAATTGGAGGAGGCCTTGACGCTTAAGGAACAACACCATGAAAAAGAAATTCATCTTCATCCTTGCCCTACTGCCGCTTGTCTCCTGTGGGAGGAATGCCCCGGCTTCCTCGAGCGCCTCATCGGCTCCGGCGATCTCTTCAAGCGAAGGGATCACTTCGGCTGCTTCCTCCTCCATCGCCCCGTTTAGCCCCGAGTTTTATCAGCAAGCGCTGATGAGGAAAACCGATTGCTTCAAGATCACCCGGAACGGAACTGTCAAAAAAGGAAGCGAAGTCTATCGCTCTTCCGCCGAAAGCCAAACCCTTGATCTCACCCACCAAATCGAGCACACCTATTCGCGGGTGAGCACCTTGGCAGGCTATGAAGACAATACCGATACCACTACGGTTGAAACGGATGTCTATTCAACTGCGGATGCCGTCTATCGGAAAGGCTATGACAATAAATACCACGTCGAAGCAGGCGTGACGATGCCAACGACGGCCTATCATCTTTCTTATGACTTCGCTAAACTCAGCGCAATGGCAGTCGTATTTGAAAGCTATGAAGCCCATTTCTCTGCCAAAGTCGCTCAAAGCGATCTCGCCGCTTTCGGGCTTTCAAAACTCAATGACGTCACCGATTTCGCCTTCAGCGCGGTTCTTTCCAAAGCAGAAGGCTACCTCGATCGTTTCGATTTCGACTACACCCAAAAGGGCTACACGGTCCATTGGGCCTTCGCCGTCTCAAGCCTCGAAGAAACTCTTGCTCTTCCAACCGTTTAATTCCTAAGGCAAAAGAAAGAGGGCGTCCCGATGGGAACGTCCTCTTTTTAAAACTCAGAATCAGCGGAGATCTTTGGTTTCGATGTTATCCATATCATCGAAATCCTGGTTCTCGCCGCACATGCCCCAAATGAAGGTGTAGTTCTTGGTGGAGACACCGCTATGGATGCTCCAGCTCGGCGAGATGACCGCCTGCTCGTTATGAATGAGAAGGTGCCTTGTTTCCGTGGCCGGCCCCATCACATGGAAGACAGCTTGATCCGAATCCATATCGAAGTAGAGATAGACTTCCATCCGTCTCGCATGGGTATGGCACGGCATCGTGTTCCAAACGCTTCCCGGCTCAAGATGGGTCAAGCCCATCTCCAGCTGGCAGCTTTCGACCCGGCCCGGGATGATATAGCGGTTGATGGTCCGCTCATTGCATTCAAGCTTGCTGCCCAAATGGCGATGATCGGCATCGGCCAATGAGACGAATTTGGTCGGGCATGCCCGGTGCGCTGGCGCGGAATTCAGGTAAAATTTAGCGGGCTTTTGCGGATCTTTTGAGGCAAATGTCACTTCTTTCGTCCCCCGTCCGACATAGAGGCAATCAAAATGCTTGAGGGTATAGGCTTTGCCATCGACGACGACTTCGCCTTCCTCGCCGATATTGATGACGCCCATCTCGCGGCGGTCAAGGAAGTGCTCAGCCCGAAGTTCGGGGGCGACGCCCAAAACCACTTTCTTCTTGAGCGGGATCACCCCGCCCGCGATGATGCGGTCGATATAGGAATAAACGAGTTTGATCTCATCCTTCCCAAACGGCTCCTCGATCAGATACTCCTTCCGGAGCCGAGCGGTGTCGTAATGGGCATAGTCTTCTTGGGACGAATAGTCCCGGGTCGTCATAATCATAGATAGTCTCCTTTCAAATGAAGTAATCCGGATGACGCTCTTTGACTTTCTCGATGCCGTTGAGGCCAGAGTAGTTATGCTCCTTGATGATCATTTCGAGATGGGGCATGTCTTTCTTCTCGAGGCAATCCACGATTTCATTGTGGACATTGAGAAGAGCAGAGATCTCGGTCTCATCGCGGTAGAAGGTCAAAAAACGATAACGGCTGAAGTACGGGAACGACGTATTGAGGAGATCAAGGACGGCGGATTTGCCATCCTTGTCGAAGATGTAGTGATGGAAAGAGTTATCGATCTCGAAGAACGAAGCCGCGACTTTCTGATCGCGCTCGCCGCCATCGGCCGTCAGCACTTCTTTCGAAGAGGAAATCAGGTGACGCAACACTTCGATATCATGCGGGGTCATTTTGTCCATCACGTCGCGCATCACTTCGCATTCGGTCACGAAGCGGAGGTACATGATGTCGCTGATGCCGGAAAGATCGATCTTGGTGACATAACTACCCGATTGGGAATAGATGACCAAGAGCTTATCACTTTCCAATTTTTTGAAGACATCCCGCATCGGGGTCCTCGAAACATGGAAACGTTCGGAAATCTCAACCTCTTTAAGGCGGGTCCCCGGATGGATCTTGAGCGTCACGATGTCGTTCAGGATTTTTTGGTAAATAGCTTCGATGTCTTTGGTCATAAGATGATGATTATTCTAACGAAAAACGTCACGAAATTAAAGACTAACGCTGGACCCGGCCCGAGGCATCGCCGCCCATCAAGGTCTCAACCTCTTTCACCGACACGTGGTTGAAATCGCCCGGGATCGTATGCTTGAGCGCCGAAGCGGCCGCGGCGAACTCGATCGCCGACTGCAGATTCGCGTAATGAGTCAGCCCGTAAATGAGACCGCCCGAGAAGGAATCGCCCGCGCCAACGCGGTCCACGATCCGGATCTCGTAATGCTTCGAGGAATAGAACTTCCCATCGACCACCATCGCGCAGCTCCAGCCATTGTCGCTGGCGCTATGGGATTCGCGGAGCGAGGTCGCCGCGCCCTTGAAGCCATATTTCACGCAGAGTTCTTTGAGCATCCGCTTGTAGCCTTCAAGATCGAGCTTGCCACTCGTGACATCGCCCGACATCTGGAAGCCTAAGCAGGATTGGGCGTCTTCTTCGTTCCCGATCACGTAATCGACGTATTTCATCATCGGGATGAGGCACACCTGCGCTTCGGCTTTGGTCCAAAGCTTGCCCCGATAGTTCAAATCGAAGGAAGTGGTCACCCCAAGCTTTTTGGCGGCTTGGAGGGCTTTTAAGGTCACTTCTGCCGCGAATTTTGAAATCGCGGGAGTGATGCCCGAGATATGAAGCCAGCCCACATCCTTAAGAAGAGCTTCGAAATCGAATTCCTCGGCTTTGGCTTCAGCGATCGCACTATGAGCCCGGTCATAGATGACCTTGCTCGGGCGCATGCTGACGCCGCTCTCGAGGTAATAAATGCCAAGACGATCGCCACCGCGGAGGATCTTGTTCGTTTCGACGCCGAACTGCCGGAGCGAATTGAGGCAGGCGTCGCCGATCTCATTCGCCGGAAGCTTCGTGATCAAAGCGGCTTCGCAGCCATAATTGGCCAAGGAGACCGCGACGTTGGCTTCGCCACCGCCATAATTCACGTCAAAGGATTGCGCCTGAACGAATCTTTCCGCGCCGGGCGTGGAAAGACGGAGCATGATCTCGCCTAACGTTGCGTATTTCATTTATTTGCCCTCCCGCGCTTCGTGGACCAAGCGGACGAATTCCTTCGCCCGACGAGTCACTTCGGCATAATCGCCGGTCTTGGCCGGAGCGGTCAGATCGCCGCCAGTACCAATCGCCACCGCGCCTGCTTTGATCCAATCCTTGGCGTTCTCCAAAGAGACGCCGCCGGTCGGCATGAGATTCGCTTGTGGCAGCGGTCCATGGACCGCTTTGAAATAAGCCGGAGTAGCCGCGCTGCCCGGGAAGACTTTGATCACATCGACTCCCGCTTTCATCGCCGTAATGATTTCGGTGAGGGTGAAGCAGCCCGCCATATAAGGCACCGCATAAAGATTGCAGATCTCGGCGACTTCTTTGTCAAAGGCCGGCGAAACGATGAATTTCGCGCCTTTGAGAATCGCGATTCTAGCCGTCGTGGCATCCAAAACGGTGCCAGCGCCGACGATATAGGGGGCGTCTTTCACGCTCGCGAGCTTGGCGATCACATCTTCCGCGCCCGGGACGGTGAAGGTCACTTCAAGGCCTTTGATGCCGCCTTTCACGCAAGCATCGGAGAGCTTTTCGGCTTCCTCGATCCCGTTCGCCCGGATCACGGCGACGACGCCGCAATCGAGGAGCTTTTCGACGATTTCGTATTTCTGCATAAGCATTCCTCCTACCGAGATATTCGGTATTATCAGCAATTTTTAGCGAGAGAATCCGCCATGGAGTCTCTCATAGGCTCGGATCAGCTCATAGACATACATCGCATTGCCCCAATTCTCGAGGGTGATGCCGCTCTTTTCTTCGAAGCGTTCCACCCGGTAGCTCACCGTGTTGCGGTGAACGTAGAGGCGGAGGGCCGAGAGATAAGGCGAACGTTCGGTCTCGATATAGATCTTGAGGGTCAAGAGCATTTCCTCATCGAATGAAGAGATGAGGTTCTGCCCCTCCTCGTAGATCTCGGGGTGGTCGCGGCCTAATTCATAGAGGTAGGCGATCCGTCCTTCTTTCACGAAGGGAAGATAGGCGGTGAAGCTTTCTTTGAAGCAAGGGACGATCAAGGCTTTGATCATTCCCTGGAAGTCGGCGGAAGCCGCCTGGAAGGAGGCTTCGAGGATCGCCTGGGAGGCAACGCCGCCCGGTAAGGTGATCTTGTAGATATTGGATGGGGTCTCCTCGAGGACATAGGCCGTTTTGAGGAGTTTGGAGAGAAACTTTTCGATCGTCTCTTTCTTGGCGAACGCCGTCATCGTAGGAAAAAGTCACGGCCTTCGTTTTGAAGGAAGGGTAGAGAAGCGTGTATTTCATAGCCCTCCTTTCCGGCGTTATCGCAAAGACGAATATTCAACGGAGGCAAAAGCCACGTTGAAGCCCGTCAGGTAAGCTTTGATCGAATCCAAACTCATTCCTTCATTCGTGCAGCCGGTGATGGTTTCCCAATTGTCATCGGAATAGACCGAATTCGCATAGCCTGGATTGTAAAGGTAAGTCTTTTTGTCGCTGGCCATCTTGAGGGATTTGAAAACATTGCCATCGGCATCGGTGACCGAATAGACGTAATTCAATTTTTTGCCCTTCAAGTACGTGCAAAGGGCGTCTTTCGCGCTAACCCAGCTGCTGAAATAGCTCGAATCTTCCCGGAGCGGCTTTTTGTCGGGGAAGCCCAAGGTGTAATCGACATCAAGATCGGTGCTGCCCGTTTTCGAACCATAGGCATGGATATCGCCGGAAGCCACGGCCTGGAAATACCAGCCGCAATGGCCGCCAAGTTTATAGACCCCAGTGTCTTGCTCAGCCAGATAACGATTCAGATCGGTCAAGGTTGAATCGGTGTCCGTGTCTTTTAAACCATCGTACCGATAGCGGACGTAATCGCCCCGCGTCAGATACGGCGTGTCTTCATCCACGCTCTCATCCCGAAGGGTGCCAGTGAACGAAAGGCTGCCGACTTTAATGTGTTTGGCGAACGTCACCGTCCCCCGGGTCCCATCCAGGAGATAGGCATCTTTGACTTCAATCGTCTCGATGGTGCTCGTGGAAAACTCATTGGCGTCCACCCGGGCCCAAACCGCAGGAAGATAGGTCTCCGAAAGGGTGGCCTCCGTGATCGCGCCTTGAGTCAAAGCGACTTTGGCCGAGAAAACGTAGTTGCCATAATGAGTCCCGAGATCCGTCCAATAGCAAACCCCGACCGCACTGTGGCTGCAACTGCCCAAAAACGGCAAGGCCAGAACGGCAAGGAAGAGGTTTTTGCAGAGTTTTTTCTGGTTCATGAGTTATTCCGGTTGTTTGCCGATGTAGGCCAAGATGCCACCATCGACATAGAGGATGTGACCATTCACGAAGTTCGAAGCGTCCGAGGCGAGGAAGACAGCCGGACCCTGAAGGTCCTCAGGCTTGCCCCAGCGACCCGCCGGAGTCTTCGAGATGATGAACGCATCGAAAGGATGGCGCGAGCCATCGGGTTGACGAACCCGTAACGGCGCGGTCTGCGGGGTTTCGATGTAGCCCGGCCCGATGCCATTGCACTGAATGTTGGCGCCACCATATTCGGAGCAGATGTTGCGGGTCAGCATCTTAAGTCCGCCTTTGGCCGCGGCATACGCGGAAACGGTCTCGCGGCCGAGTTCCGACATCATGGAGCAAATATTGATGATCTTGCCATGCCCTTCTTCGATCATATAAGGAATAACGGCTTTCGAAACGATGAACGGGGCAACGAGGTCGACATCCACCACCGCCCGGAAATCCTTGGCTTCCATTTCGGTCATCGGGATGCGTTTGATGATGCCGGCGTTATTGACGAGAATGTCGAGATGGCCGAATTTCTCGATGATCTTTTTCACGAATTCCTGAACCTGCTCTTCTTTGGTGACATCGCAAACGTCGCCATAGGCATCGATGCCGGCGGCTTTATACGCTTGACGGCCAAGCTCGCACTTCTCCGGGTTCAAATCATTGAAGATGATCTTGGCGCCCGCTTTGGCGAAACCGCTCGCGATCGCGAAACCAATGCCATAGGAAGCGCCGGTGACCCAAGCCACCTTGCCATCAAGACGAAAATCAGACATTTCCATAAATGAAAACCTTCTTGGCGTTATTTTACCATCTTCGCCCTTCCGTTGAAGGAAGGGGTCTCATGTTTGTGCTTATAGTACAAAAAGGCGGAAACTCATTTACGAACTCCGTCGGAAGCCTCGAGCGAAATCCCTTCCGCTTCAAGGAAGGCATCCTGCTCATGGAAATACCGAGTGAAATGGCGGAAATAATCCTTCTTTTTCTGAAGGGTGTAACGGCACGGGACTTGGGGATTGAATAAAAGATCGTCATAGGGGTAAGGCCCCACGACTTTCCAGTTATTGAGCCAGCCAAAATGGAAGGCATCAGCGGGGCAGTTCATCACGCAGCGCATGCAAAGCGAGCAATGATTTGAAAGGCGGATCCGGCCTTTCTTATCCCGATAAACGGCTTGGTTCGGGCATTGCTTGATGCAGCGATTGCAGTTCACGCATTTTTTCTGATCCACCCGGACGAATCCGGCATTCACCGCCGGGGCAAGCCATTCAATCCGGAGAAGAAACGAAAGGCAGCGTTTGAAGAAAGGATAATGGGGCTTCTCCTTTATTCCCCGAGCCAGGCGAAGGGCCGTCCCTTTCGTCAAAGCATCGAGATAGAGGGCCATCTCCTTCACCATCGGATCGGGATAACGGAAGATGATGTTGTAAGGCATGAGGAAATGCTTCTCCATGACGAAACGGTAACCTTTGTGCTTCAAAATCCGATAAAGCGCCAAAGACGAGGCATCGTTGAGATGAAGGGGCTCCCCCGAAACCTTGAATATGAAAAACGGCTTATCCCCATGCGGGATGTTTTTCTTCACGAATCTCAGGAAGGTGAGGGGCACATTAAAGGCATGAATCGGGTAGCCAAACCCCAAGAGATCGTACGCTGAAAGATCCGGAATCGGCTTGAGAGGCAACGCCATTTCGTAGGTATCCGTTTGATAGCCCGCTTCCGCGAGATGCTCTTTCAAAAGACGGGCGCAGCGCTCCGTTCCGCCCGTCCCCGAGAAATAAAAGAGAAGCGCCTTCTTCATCAGTTAAATTTTACTGCTCCGCCGCGGGTGGCGGAACAACGAATCAAACCACGCCTTTGAGACGGAGGTAATCCAGCGAATCGAAAACGCTCTTCTTGGGATCCCGGGGCGCGTAGTTGAGATCGAGGCCAGCTCGCGAGCGGTTGAAGGTGTTCGCGTGCTTCACCACATTGATCGCAAAAGTGGTATAGAGAGGCTTTTTGTGGTGGATTTTGCAATAGATTTTGACGAAAGGAAGGCCCAAGAAAGCCACCCAATACGGGAAGACCACGATCTTCTTCCCCTCCCCATGATTCCATTCTTTGGCCCAAAGCAAAAGGGTCTTCAAAGAGACCTGATGCCCGCTCAGAAGATAAGAATCCCGAAGCGTCTTTTTGCTTAAGAGGGCAACGATCGCATTCGAAAGGTCCCGGACATCCACCACGTCATAGCCGCTTGGGATGATCCCAGGAAGTTTATCGAGAAGATAGTCCCGGAGCAATTGGATCAAATGATTGTGCCCCTCATCATTCGGGCCGATGATCCCAGAAGGATAGACGATGACCGCATCATAGCCTTCGGCTTGTTTGTCTTTGATATAGCGCGTGGCATCCGCCTTGGTGGTCGGATAGCCGGCGGCATGATCCTTATCTTCGACGAGCGGGGCATCTTCATTGATCAGGGAGTGGGTTTGCCGGAAGGCATCGACCGAAGAGACGTAAAGGAAACGCGACCCTTTGTACTTTGCAAACAGCTCAAAGGTATTTTTCACCCCTTGGACGTTGACCGCCTCCATCGCTGGGGTTGGTTTCTTCGCTTCGATATCAATGAGGGCGGCTAAATGAACGACGATAAAGCGATGAGGCTCCAACCCTTTGAAGAGAGAGGCCATTGTCTCCGGTTTTGAGACATCGCCGCGATAGTATGAAAGCATCGGATTGGTCGAATGTTCTTCGGAAAGGCGAAAATCAAAAGCCCGGACCGCATACCCTTGGGCCAATAGAAGCGGCATCAAGGTTTTCCCAACATGTCCGAAAGCGCCGATCAAGATGATGGTAATTTTTTCTTCCACGACTTGATTGTAGCATCCCCTCCTCTTTCGTCGAGGCAATATTCAGATATTTTACAAAGGAAACCGAAGAACTTTCTGATCGCATAATTCCTTGGATGAAAAAGAAGAATGGGCAAAGCGAAATCCCTTTTCCATCCTCCCAATCTTTTTAAACATACCTTTTCGCCTTGCGGGTTCTCATTTCCTGTGCCTTAATAAGGTCATGAAAGAAAATGCCTCCAAAGAACAGACGCTCTCCAAAGCCATTAATTTGGGAAGCGAAAATCTTTTGCCTTGGCCTTTTCTCGTTTTTCTTGTCGTTCCTTGATTCTTCTTTCTCGGTTTTGCCGCGAAAGGAATCTTTCTTTTGCGACCCACCAAGCGAGAGCCAGCCTTTAGCCAGGATGGTCCCACCCAGAATGGAGACAAGGAATGAAAATCAAAGAATCCAATTTTTATCAGAAGAGCAAACGGGTTTTCGATTCGTATCTGAGCGTCATGCCGATTCTTCTCGTCACGACGGTTGTTTACCTCATCCATTTGATCCCCGAATTCTCTTTGCAAGGCTATATCGCTTTCCTGATTTCCTCGTTTGCGATTGGTTTCGGCCTCTGGCTCTTCTCCTTGGGGGTTGATAACTCCATCTCCCAAATGGGAACGCTGATCGGCAGTTCGCTTTTCCGCTTCCGAAATCTCTTCTTCATCTCGGCGATGACTTTTGTTTTGGGGGTCATCATCACGATCGCGGAACCCGATCTTCGGATCATGGCCTCTCAAACCGGGTGGAATGAGGCGCTCCTCGTGAGCGTTGTTTCCGTTGGGGTTGGTCTCTTCTTTGTCATTGGTGTACTTCGTATCCTCTTTAAGAAGAATCTTCAGGTCATGTTCCTGGCTTTCTATGGGATGATCTTCGCCCTCACCGGCATCGTGAATCCGAAATTCCTGCCGCTTGCTTTTGATAGCGGCGCGGTCGTGACGGGGCCGCTCACGATCCCCTTCATCCTCTCTTTCGGCGCCGGGCTTGCCCTCTCCGATCGGACCCATAGTGGGGAAGACGCCTTTGGTTTGACCGCCCTTGCCACCGCGGGACCAATCTTCAGCGTCATGGTGCTCTCGATCTTCGCCGACCCGAATGACCTCGTTTACACTGTTTCGACTTCCCCCATTTCCGCAGTGAATACCTGGGGCGATTTCTGGCCGACCTTGGGAACCGCTCTATCCGCGAGCTTTCTTGAAGAAGCCAAAGCGATTCTCCTCGCGATTGCCCCGATTTCCATTCTTTTCCTGATCTACGATCTTCTTTTCCTCAAACAAAGCGGCAAGGCCAGGGCCAAACTCGCCATCGGCCTCGTCTACTCGATGCTGGGTTTATGGGTCTTCCTCGTCGCGGTCAACGTCGGCTTCCTTCCGACCGCCCAGGAAATCGGAAAAGGGCTTGGCTCCGATTCGGCCCTCTTCCCCTGGGCCATTTTCCTCGGCGGACTCTTTGGCCTCTTCGGGGTCTATGCCGAACCCGCCGTCCACGTCTTGGTCAAACAAATCGAAAAAGTGAGCGAAGGAACGATCAAAGCGAATCGGATTCTCTTCGTCATGGCGCTCTCAGTCGGGGTTGGCATGATGATGCAGGTAATCCGGGCCTATTATGGCTTCAGCATCCTCTATTACTTCATTCCTCTATACGCGTTGGCGCTTGGCCTATCCTTCCTCGTTCCGAAGATCTACGCCAACATCGCCTTCGATTCGGGCTCGATTGCCTCCGGCCCGATGGCGGCCTCCTTCGTCATGCCGTTTGTCGTTGGCTTTACCGCGGCGAGTCGTGGTACCGATGTGGTCTATGTTTCCGCCTTTGGGACGATCGCAATGGTCTCCGCGATGCCGCTTGTGGTCATCCAACTCATGGGGCTTTATGCCGAAATCAAGCGAAAACTCATCCTGAGCCGCATTCAAAAACAATTCATCGAACCCGACGATTGCCAGGTCATTCACTTCGCCGCCGAATGACCCATTTGATCAAAGATTAATTCCAAGGGATGATCCCAGTCTTGCTTTTCGACATAGACGACCCGCTTGGCCTGGACATCATAGACGAAACTCACCATGGTCGGCGCGCCGCCATCGACTTGGGCGACATCTTTTAAAAGCGCCAAGAGTTCAGGCACGTCGACGTTGCCTTTGGCGGCTTCAAGCGTCTTGTTCGCTTTCTCATAACGATCGACTCCAGCCCAAGGATGATGTTCTTTTTCTTCCTGAAAGAGTTGGAAGTTGGTCAGGACCGAATAAGCGGGTTTTGCGAGGATTTTATAGCCTAAACCCGGGAAGATCTGCAAGACATTGCCGTCTTTGTCGGCATCTTGGGCCTGGAGCGAAAGATACTCCTCGTTATAGATCGGATTCGCTTTCACGATCGCCGTCAGATCCGATAGAGTGATCCGCTCCAAAAGGAACGAGAGATTGATCTGGTCGATGTAATGAAGGTTCGCTCCCTTTTGGTAATAGCCTTCTTTGACTCCGGGATTCATCGCCGGCAGGGTTGCGAAATCCCCGCGGGCGTTGCAGCCGAAGGTCGGGACCCAAAGCTTCTCGTTCACCAAAAGCGAAATATAGAACGCTTTGTTCTTGGTGACGATGTGATATTTCCAGCCCGGATTATCGAAGTTGAACCCGAAGAGGGTCTTCTTGCCGTTGACGACGATGCTCGTGCACATAAGGATAGTCTATACCTTTTGAGCATCTTCCTTTCGTTTTTTATCACTACCCCTTAATCTATGTCTGGAGGTAAAAATCCATGACGATCTATGACATCAAAGTCACTAAAAATGATGGGACTGAAATCAGTCTGTCCGATTATAAAGGCAAGACGCTTCTGATCGTGAACACCGCGACGAAATGCGGCTTCACTCCCCAATACAAAGCCCTTGAGGCTCTTTACGAGAAATACGAGAAGAAAGGTTTTGTGATTCTCGACTTCCCCTGCAACCAATTCCTGCATCAGGCGCCGGGAACGGACAAAGAAATCGATGAATTCGCGACGATCCAATACGGCACCACATTCCCCCGCTTCCAAAAGCTCGAAGTCAACGGCCGCCATGAGCATCCGCTTTATACGTATCTCAAGAGCGTGAAGCCAGGCCGAATCGCCTGGAACTTCACCAAGTTCCTCGTCGACAAAGACGGGAACGTCGTGAATCGCTATGGGCCCGCCGATAAACCCGAGAGCTTCGACAAAGACATCGAAACCCTCTTGGGCAAAGCCGAGGAAGCTCCGAAAAAGCCGGTCAAAGAAATCAAAACCTTGACCCTCGCGATGCTGACGGGCTGCCCCCATTGCAAGACCGCCGAAATCTTCTTAAAGAAGTATGGCGTGACTTACGAAGAGCTCAACTGGAGCAATGACGAGAACGATCCCACTTTCGAGGCCTTAGGCATCAAAGCGGTTCCGGTTCTTCTCGTCCCCGGCGAAAAGGGTCTTACGAAGATCGAAGGCGAACAGGCGATCGGGACTTGGGCCAAAGATCAAGCCAAATAAGCTTTTTCCCTCCCTGAATCCATGCTTCCTCTATAATGGGAGCATGGATTTTTCTTTTCTTCTCAACCGCTACCATTTCGACCCCAAGGCGCTTGAAGCAAAAGGCTTTGTCCATCAAGCGGGCGTCTATTCGCTCCGGAGGTCGTTCGCGGACCCCAATTTCTACGCGATCATCCGGATCGGAAAGGATCTTTTTGACATCAAAGTCTATGAGACTTCCTTCAACGAGGAATACATTCCTTTTACTTTGAAGACGACCCAAAGCCCCCTTGTGGCGGGAATGAAGGATCAAGTGAACGATTGGGTGAATGAGCTCGTGAGGGAGGTGAATAAAGGAAATAAGACTCTCAAGAAGGCGATGGCATTTTGCCGGGAGCATCTCGGCCCTGACGAAGATCATCCCTTTAACGAGGGCACTCATCCGTCAACCACGGTTTTCCGAACCGCCAAAAGCGGCAAGTGGTACGCCCTCTTCATGGAGATCAAGCCCGAGCATTTGGGCTTCCCCGGCGAAGAGCGCCTTTCGATCGTGAATCTCAAAGAGAACCCCAAGAAGATACCGGAAGTCGTCGACCGTCGGCACGTCTTGCCCGCCTACCATATGAACAAACGGTATTGGATCACGATGATCCTCGATGAGACGCTGCCTCAGGAGCTCATGGAGGAGCTTCTCACGGACAGCTACCAGGAAGTCAAAGCGAAAAAATAGCTGCAAAACCCCGTTGGATTAAAAAAGGAAGGCTGTTTGGGCCTTCCTTTTTAGGTTGAGGATCAGAGCTTATCGGCGGTTACTTTGTTGAGCTCATTATTCGAAAGTTTGGCATACTCCTGGACTTTTTTGAGGCCGAGGTGCAAGCCTTTGGCGATCCTTTCGCCATAATCGTGATCCGCGAGATAGCAATGGGTCGCATGGCGATAACGGATGTTCTCACGAACCCCGTCCATTGCCCGGACCGTGTTGCCGATCAAGAGGGCTTTCTTCTCCTCGCTCATGAGGCGATAGAGTTTGCCCGGTTGCTCGAAGCAGTTGTCGGTGGGATCATCTTTCGGATCGTAGCGCCAAGCCGCGCCTTTTAACGGCAGGGCCGGTTCGGCGACTTCAGGCGAGGAGTACCATTGATCGGCGCTGTTCGGAGTGTAACCCCGATCGCCGCCATAGTTCCCATCGGTCCGCATGAAGCCATCGCGGCTGTTGTCGTTCACCATGCAGTGCGGGCGATTGACCGGGATCTGGTTGTAATTGACGCCCAGCCGGTAGCGTTGGGCATCGCCATAGGCGAAGAGCCGGCCTTGCAAGAAGCGATCGGGGCTGAAGCCGATGCCCGGAACGACATGGGCGGGCGTGAAGCCCGATTGCTCGACTTCGGCGAAGTAGTTCTCCGGATTGCGGTTGAGGACTAACTCGCCCACTTCGATGAGCGGGAAGTCTTTGTGATACCAAACCTTGGTGATATCGAACGGATTGTACGGAAGTTTTTCGGCTTGTTCTTCACTCATGACCTGGATATAGAACTTCCATTTCGGGAAATCGCCGCGGGCGATCGCGTCATGGAGGTCGCGGCCATGAAAGTCGCGGTCCATTCCGGCAATCTTGCCCGCTTCTTCGTCCGTGAGGCACTTGATGCCTTGTTCGGTCTTGAAGTGGAATTTGACCCAAACGCGCTTGCCATCCTTATTGATCAAGGAGTAGGTATGCTCGCCAAACATGTCCATATTGCA
This sequence comes from Bacillota bacterium, assembly GCA_036788815.1. Lineage (GTDB taxonomy): Bacteria > Bacillota_I > Bacilli_A > RFN20 > CAG-826 > UBA4951. The sequence continues at coordinate 12,331 of DAIQMS010000002.1, read as the reverse complement.
CAGGGTGGCGGGGATGCCCCGATCGCTCATCGTGATCGTGACTTGATGGAGCGCTTCCGGAAGCATCGTCCAGAAATCCCAAGTGTTATTGGCATCATGGGGCCCAGTCGCCGGATCGCGCTTAACGGCCCGGTTCAGACCGACGAAGTTGTGGACGTCGCGGAGGAAGAAGACCGGGGTGTTGTTGCCCACGAGATCCCAGTTCCCTCTTTCGTAAAGAATTTGAGCGCGCAGCCACAAATATCGCGTTCGGTATCGGCGGCGCCGCGTTCGCGGGCCACGGTCGAAAGCCGAACGAAGCATTCGGTCTTCTCGCCTTTTTGCAAGACGGTGGCATAGGTGTATTTGCTGATGTCTTTATTGATCGTCAAGTAGCCATAAGCGCCCCAGCCTTTCGCGTGCATGCGCCGCTCGGGGATGACTTCCCGGTTGAAGTGGGCCATTTTCTCAAGGAGCCACACATCGCTCATGAGAACCGGTCCTCTCGCTCCGGCGGTAATCGCGTTCTCATTGTCGGGGATCGGTGCCCCCGCTTCATTCGTCAGACGGTGTTTAATTTCTTTTGCCATTGTTGTTTTATCCTCCTTTGGCAAGTCGAGCCTTTTTGGCGCAGTCTTCGCATAAGCCATGGATCACGACCCCTTGCAAAGAGAGAAGAGCGAAGTCGTGTCGCTTGGAGAGCGAATCGAAGAGGTCTTTGTCCGCTTCAAGATCAAGGATCTTCCCGCATTCGTCGCAAACGAAGTGATAATGATCATTCCGAATCCAGTCGTAATGCACCTCATCTTTCGAGATGATCACCACGAGAAGCCCCTCTTGGCGGAGCCCTTCCAAAATGCGATAGACCGTCGTCAAGCCAAGCCGAAGGCCCTCTTTCTGCCGCGCCAAATAGATGGCTTCGGCAGTCGGGTGATCGTAATGGCTGGTGAGATAGTCCACCACAAACCGTTTTTGGACGGTGTTCCGTTTCTTATTGGAAATCATTTTCATTTTTCGTTTAGCAAAAGAAGTTCTTTCTGCAAAAATTACGCTTCAAGCGAACCTTGCAGTTGATTGAGAGGGACGAGGCGATCTTTCTTTTCGCCAAACTATAAAATGGAAGCCCTATATTCTTGGCCTTTTTTGCTTTATCCTTATTTTTGAGGAAAACCTATGCGGATTGGAATGATTGGCGCCGGCGGCATCGCCGCCAAATTGGCTGACACGATCGCGAAGATGGCGGGGGTGGAGAACTATGCCATCGCTTCTCGGAGCCTCGATAAAGCCAAGCAATTTCAACGGGATCACCATTTTCAAAAAGCCTATGGATCCTATGAAGAGCTCATGAAGGATCCCGAGGTGGATCTTGTCTATGTCGCCACGCCTCATAGCGAGCATTACAAAAACATGGAGCTTTGCCTCGCTTATCAAAAACCGGTGCTCTGCGAGAAGGCCTTCACCGCCAATGCCGAGCAAGCTCGGGATATCCTGAGCCGTTTTGAGAAGGCCAATCTCTTCGTGAGCGAAGCGATTTGGACCCGTTATCTGCCTTCGAGGAAGATCATTGCCGACCTTCTTCGAAGCGGAGCCATCGGCGACCCGTACCTCGTTTCCGCGAATCTTTGCTACCCGAACAAATCCCATGCCCGGCTCAACGATCCCGCTTTGGCGGGCGGAGCCTTGCTCGATATGGGGATCTACCCTCTGACATTTGCCCTTATGGTTTACGAGGAGAATCCCGTGAGTCTCGGCGCCCAGTGCGCGAAAAGCGAGACCGGAGTCGACCAAGCGACCCTGATGACTCTCCGCTTCCCCCGCGATAAACAAGCCCTGCTTTTCACCGCGATGATGGGGCCGAGCGACCGGAATGGCATGATCTATGGACCCACGGGCTATATCGAGGTCATCAATTGCAATAACCCAGAGCGGATCAATGTCTATGATGCCAATCATAGCCTCACCCGCAGTTTGGGCGTTCCGCCGCAGATCAGCGGCTACGAATACGAAATCGAAGAATGCGCTCGTTGCTTAAAAGAAAAAGCCCTCGAATCCCCATTTATCCCCCACAAAACCAGCCTGGAAGTCATGGAGATGATGGATGAGATGAGAAAACAAATGGGGATCGTTTACCCCTTTGAAAAACACTAAAGCGATCTAGCGCTTCTTCCCGCAATAGATTTGCTCGTCAAGGAAATAGAGCCGATTATGTCCGGCATTTTTGGCCAAGTAAAGCTCTTTGTCCGCTTCGGCGAGATAGTCGTCGAGATTCTTTTCGGGGACAATCGGGCAAAGCGAAGCGCCGGCGCTTAGCGAAACGAAAGGATAGGGCGCGTCAGGCGCCGCAGGGAGTTTGGCCCCGTAAACCGCTTTGACCACGCCTTGCCCCACCGCTTTGACCTCTTCGTTCGAAACGTCGGGCAAAACAAGCAAGAACTCATCGCCGCCGAATCGATAGAAACATTCCGAGGGGAAAAGATGGGCTCTCAAGATGGAATTCACCACTTTTTTAAGGCACTCATCCCCTTCCATATGAGAAAGGTGATCGTTGTAGCTCTTGAAGGAATCCACGTCCATCATGATGAAGGCGACGCGGCTCCCTTTGGTAAGGAACAAGGGCATATTCTCCGCTAGATACGTATGGAGCGAATGGCGGTTGTTGATCCCCGTAAGAGGATCGTGGGTCGAAAGGAAAGCCAGCTCATCATTAGCTTCATTGAGGCGGATGGTCTTGACTTCGCTGATGCAATTGAAGGAAGCGAGATAAATCATGCCCGCTAAGAAAATCGTGCCGATCAAGGCATATTGAAAAAGCACCCCAACTCCAATCCCGCCGAGCGAAGAGATCACGAGAACCATGACCAGGCCTCCAAGCATCATAAAAAAGGCATCGAGGAAAAAAGGCGAAGCGATCAAAGCGAAAATCAAGAGATAAAGGAAACTCGGGGAAAAAGCATCTTTGGCTTCGGGGTTTAACGTGGCGGAATAGAAATAAAGTCCCATAACCGCAAGGAGCGTGAGCGAATAGAAATCGAGGGCGAGCCGCGAGCCGAGCGGCTTCTCTTTTTTGAAAAAGAAAATCAACGTGGTCACCGCGGAATACAACAGCGACGAAGAGAAGAGCATAAACATCGCAATCACGCTGTAAAACTGATCATCAGGCTTCATCTTGAGGCCATAGAACATGATCATGTAAGCGATGCTCAAGAGCATAAGAAACCAGCCTAAGAAAGTCGCGTGATTGGCCTCTGTGACGGCCAAAGAAGCAATCGCCTTATCATTCTCCTCTTTTGTGATCGCGTGCGACCGGGCGAGATAGGACAATAAAAGAGGTTTTTGGAGAATCCGATAAAAGAGACTATCACGCCCCTGCTTTCCCATAACTATATTCATTCTATCGTGGTCGCGCCAAAACAAAAAGAGGCAAATAATCCAAAGAAAAAGCGATCAAGAATGCTGACGATGCCATTGCTGTTTGTGGATATAGAGCATCCGGTCGGCCCGGGCGATGACGAGATTGATATCATTTTCTGGCTCATTTACTTTCGTGAAACCCACGCTGATGCTGAAGGAAGGTTTGCTGGGATCCTGCTTCTTGAAGAGCGGGCTTTCGGCAACGCTTTTCTCGAGATCGGCGATGATTTTATCCGGATTGATGTTCGCCCCATCCGCGACCAGAGCGAATTCATCGCCGCCATAGCGGGCAGCGAAGGCGTGATATTTCTCCTCTTCCCTGCGCAAGAGATCGGCAAAATTCGTTAAAGCGTTGTCCCCTTCGACGTGGCCATAGGCATCGTTGATCGCTTTAAAACCGTTGATATCGATGATGAAAAAGTAGACCGGATGCTCGGCGCTGGCCCGAGGGAGCCGCTCTTCCAAGAACCCATTGAGATGGCGCCGGTTATTGAGATTGGTCAGCGCGTCGTTATAGATCTGCATGTTCTGAATCATGAGGAAAAGAATGTGGATCAACAAGAAGATATTGAGCGCCAGGATCGGCACGGTGGGGAGATAATCTTCCAAAATGCCCGCCAATAAAGGCGCAACCATATAGGCGGCATAAGTCCAGTATTCGCCCCTCTCCAAATGGGATTTCGTCTTGAAGGCAAACACCAGCGAAGCCGCAGTCGGAATCACCAAATAGAAATAGTTCACCGAGCCTTGGACCCATGTGAAAGCGTCGGTGGTTTGGAAAGACCCGACATCATCGACATAGAAAAGCCAGCCGGTGAAAAGCGAGACGAAATCAGCGACCACGATGAAAACCAAAGGGACGGCCAAAAGAAGCTGAGCCCAAACGTTTTGCTCGTATTTCAAATGAAGGCGGGTATCGATGTATCGGAACCAAAAATAACAGCCAAAGCAAATCGAGATGATGGTGAAAAAGCCGAAGAACAGCGAAAGCCAGCCATTCTGGGGCAGAATGCCATCTTCGAGAAGATAAGAAAGAATATCGAAGATGAGCATCCCGAAGTAGGAATAGATCATGTTCCGAAGTTCGCGGATCTCCTTCTGGGAACCGATATTGCTGTTCATTCGGAAAAGAACCGTCGCCCCATAAAGGAAGCAATAGCCTTCAGTGATCATATAAGCCAAATGAGGAGTATTCATGGTGGGCGCTTCCTTCGAAAGCATCGGACGTCTTCGTCACCTAAAAGAATAACAAAATACCCAAGGAAAACCATTCTTCGCTGAGGCAAATTGACGGCTTCCCCGCATCTTATCGAAGAAAGGTCATTTCTCTAGGGAATATTCCCCAAATTCACATCCGACGTTTCTCGCTTCGATTTGATTCACAAGAATGCGTTTTCCCTTTTCAAAACGATAAAGTGACACCGTCCCAAATCCATTGCCCCCGTTGAAGAGATGGGTATGCCTCATTTCGCCTTTGGGCGATTCATAACGGACGAAAATCATGTCTTTCTTCAAGCAAACGACATCGGTGACCATCTCCGAGAGACGCGTCTTTTGATCGACATGCCAAAGAACGCGGTCTTCCTCCTCTTTGAAAGAGAAGGATGTCTTGGTGTGGGTCCAGAATTTGGAGAAATTATTTTCGTAGCCCTCCCCTTCGTGGGCAAAGTAACCCAAGAGCTTCCTTTTGAGGGCAAGATGGCCGATTTTCGGACGGCCTCCCCCGATGTCAAACGCGCTATTGAGGAGGGGTTTGCCAGTGATTTTGCTCTTGAGATTGGAGGAAGCGAGCCAAAACCAAGAGCTGGTGAAATCGCTGCCCCAATTCTTGTCGGCATAGCCATAACTCGTCACCGGCGTCACAAGGTAGCGCGCCCATCCAAGACGATCTCGCCTTCGTAAGCGCTCTTCATCCCTTCGGCGTGCCAATACATCTGGAAAGCCTCGAGATCCCGGGAGAGATCGCCTGCTCCATAGCCGACGTTGAACGGAATGAGCTTATGGATCTTGAGAGACCAGCGCATTTCGCCAGCATCGCTCATCATCTCCGGATGGGCCTTCGCGCTCTCTTCGCTCACCTGGACCTCGCCATGGGTTTCCGTCTCCCCCAAGAAACAATCGCCCGCCTCGATCGAAAAAGGAACGCCATGAGCGACGTTGACCGCCTTCCAGCCAAAGAAACGGTGCAGCTGTTTTGCCCCAGTTCCCCAGCCGCCGACTTTGACCATCAAATAAGATGGCCGGATCCCCTTTTCTTTATTCTCCGGAAACTGACCGAAGACCGGTTCTTCCTTGCCTAAGGCCGGATTGATGAGAAAGAACTCGATGAAGAAGCCTTTTTCTTCGCCCGTTTCCGCATCGTGGCCCGTGAAAGAATGCCACCACCAGTCATAGCCTTGATGGGCGAACTTCCCTTTGAGCATGAACGCATCGCGCTTTAAATCACCGCGGTGCTTCATGAAATTTTCCCCCTTAAAAATTATTGGACATCCAAAAGATATTTGGATTTCTTGCCGCTCTTATTCTCGATCGAAAACGAAATGATGGCCACATGATCCAGCGACTTTTCCACTTCCTCTTCCGCGGCTTTCCGATCGTCGATTCCATATTTCTCTGCGAAAAGAGCGAGGATCCATCTCTTCTCGTTTTCATCGAGAACGAACCGAGTTTTCCCAAAGAGAATGAGCGAAATATAGCGGGTGGTGAAACGCTCTTTGAAGACCTCGTCTTGGAGGATGATCGCGAACGAGGCTTTCGGATTGTTTTTGATCGCATCGATTTTTCCCCTCCACCGCCGAGTGGAAATAGAGCTTTGTTCCTTCCGCCACGTAACTCATCGGCACGCCATAAGGATAGCCATCATCGCCCAGGAGGGACAAAACGCCGGAAGTCGCTTTCTTCAAGCCTTCCTCGATCTCTTCTTCGCTGAGCGCTCCGCCTCATTTCTCGAAACATGATTTTTACCCCTCAAAGAATTATAAGAAACATCGTAAAAGAAAGCGATGGGCGATTGCGCTATCTTCTTGGGCAAACTCGCCTGTAGTTCTATAATAATGGTCGTTATGCTCAAGCGCTTAAGCATCACCAACTTGGCGATCATCGAAAACATCGACGTCTCCTTTCAAGAAGGCTTCACCGTTCTGACTGGCGAAACCGGGGCGGGCAAAAGCCTTCTCATCGATTCCCTTTCGCTCCTTTTGGGGGCTCGCGCTTCGAGCGAACTGATTCGTTCAGGCGAGGATCAAGCGGCGATTCGCGGGGTTTTTGAGATCCATAACCCGGAACTCGAAGCCATTCTTTCTTCGCTCAACGTCTCCTTGATCGAGGGGCAATTGACCATCGAGCGGGTGATCGGGAGAAGCAAGAGCACGATCAAGGTCAACGGCGTTTCGATCACCTTGGCGGATTTGCTCCGAATCGCCAAATATTTGGCGGACATCCACAATCAATTCGACTTTGAGAAGATCTTGAATCCCGAGAACTATCTCGAGATCATCGATGGCTTTTCGAGCAGCCTCACCTCCTCATATAAAAAGGAATACGGAGTTTTCCTTGCCGATTACAAAGCCAAGAAATCCTCTTACGAAGCCTTGGTCATGAAGAAGCAGAAAATCGACGAAGCCCGCGATTTCTACGAATACCAATACAAAGAGCTCAAAGCCGCGGACCTCAAAGCCGGCGAAGAAGAGGCGATCGCAAACGAGATTTCTCTCCTCAATAACTATGACAAAATCTATTCGCTCTCCCAAGATGCCAATGCGATTATCCACGAGGATTTCCTCGATCGGCTCTATGAGTTGAATAAGATCTTAGCGAAGCTGGCAACTTACCAAGAGAAATACAAGGCGCCCCACGACCAGCTCGACGATCACTATTACCAAATCAACGATCTTTTAAACGACCTCAAGAAAAACCTCGAAAACATCGATTACGATCCGAGCCGCCTCAACGATCTCGAGCAACGGGATTCCGACCTCCAAAGCCTCAAACGCAAATACAAGAAGAGCATCCCCGAGATGATCGCTTATCGGGATGAGCTCGCTTCCACCCTCGACGAGCATAGCGATTTCGAAGGAGCGATTGCCGAGGCCAAAAAAGCCCAAGACGAGGCTTTTGCCCGGGCCGTCGAAAAAGGAAACGAGCTCACCGTGCTCCGGAAGAAAATTGCCAAATCCATCGAAAAAGAACTGGAACACAATATGGCGGATCTGCTGCTCAAGGCCCGCTTTCAGGTCGCTTTCTTACCGAATGACCCCTCCTTGGGCGATGGGATCCTCAAAGAAAACGGGCTCGATGAAGTCGACTTCCTGATCGAAACCAACGTCGGCGAAGGCCTCAAGAGCTTATCGAAAGTCATCTCGGGCGGCGAAGCCTCCCGGATCATGCTTGCCTTCAAAGCCGTGTTCATCAAAGCCAACAGAATCCCGACCGTTATTTTCGATGAGATCGATACCGGCATCAGCGGCGAAACCGCCCAAGCCGTGGCCAAAAAGATCCACGAAATTTCGCTTTCAAGCCAAGTCATCGCCATCACCCACATGCCGCAGGTCGCTTCGCTAAGCGATCACCACATTTTGATTTCCAAGGAAGTGAAGGGCCAAAGAACCTACGCCCACATCAAAGAACTGACCCTCGACGAGAAGATCACTCAGGTCGCTTATCTCATTTCCGGCGGAAACGTTACCGAAAAGCAACTCGATTACGCCAAAGAGATGGTTCTGAGCAAGCGAAACTAAGAGCCATCCCTTCTCTATTTTCTCAAAGTGCACCAATTGTGTATTTGCTTTGTAGGAATTTTCTTTTCCTTTTATAATGGAAAGTCGTAAAGAATGAAGCGTGCCGCTTCATTCTAAAAAGGACCTTATGAAAAAGAAAATCCCCGCTTTATTCGTTTTAGCCTTTGCTGGCCTTCTCGCCACCTCGTGCGGCCCCAATACTTCGTCCGTGGCGACGTCCTCGGCCTTCGCTTCGAGCGAACCAGTTTCTTCTTCCGTTCCTTCCCCCTTAAGAAAAAGGCCGTCACTCTCTACGTCCTCACCGATTCCGGGATCGAAAACCAAGCGATCGATGTTTTCTTTCTAGATGGATATGGCGACGTCCCCTTCATCAATATCAGCGACTCGCTCGATGTTTTGCAGCGTTCGCTCAGCGACTCAACGGTGGCGACCAGCGATAAGACCGTCACGATTGGCCGGAGTGAGAATTCCGCCACCATCGCTTTTGATTTTGCCAACAAAACCGTCCACTATTCCGATTTGGATCTCTACGCCTCGAACCATCACAAGACTTCGGTTTTGGATCTCGCTAGCGATCAAGGAGAGACCGATGAGGGCAAAAAGAAATACCTCGCCACTCAAAACATCGAATACTACCGGACGGGTAATTCCTTATCCTTTGACTTAAGCCATTGGTCGATCCCGATGTATTTCGAAAATGGCGCGGGTTATCTGCCGGTTCAGACTTTTGCCGATCTCGTTCTTTTTGAGCGGAACATCTATTTGGCTTTCAATGGGCAAAACCTCTTTATGAGCGGCTCTTGGTCCAACGATATGGACGACCTCTTCTATTCCGCCCCCACTGGCGATCGCAGCGAGGACTTGGCAAAGTTCAGTTATAACGAATTGACCCTGGCCCTCGACTTTCAATATGGATTGAAAGAAGACCACGACATCACCGATTTTACTACCTACCTCCCTCAAGTGAGCGGATTAAAAGATCGGCTCCTTTCCACCAACGCTTTGGAAGCGGACAAAGGCGTCTATCAGCTTTGCTCCCAAGCCTTCAGCGACTTCCATAGCTATCTCCAAGCGACATCCTCTTACGCCGGAAAAGATGCCTTGGACAGCGCGAAAGACGCAACATTAAGATCTCCGAACTTTACCGAATACCAATTGATCCGTTACGCCTTCAGCACGGCACGGACCGCGGTCATTAAAGCGATCTCCGGAGGAACGAAAACGGCTTTTGATCCTTACGAAGAGTATTCCAATGGCGATGGAACGACCACCGCTTTCGTGACTTTCGATAATTTCACGATGCCGAACCAGGATTATTACACCACTCCTGCCACCGCCAGCGCCGCGGACACCTATGGCATCCTTGAATATGCCCACAGCCAAATCTTCAAGAGCGGCAGCACGGTCAAAAACGTCGTCTTGGATCTCTCGTGCAATAGCGGAGGCTCGATCAATGCGAGCGTCTACACTCTCGGTTAATTCTTGCCCTATGGCATCCTCAACGCCAAGAATCCGCTTACGGGCGCCCAAGGTTCCTTCACCTATGCCTCCGACCTCAACATGAATGGGGCTTATGATGCCAGCGATCGTCTCACTGGGAAAAACCTCAATCTTTATTGCCTGATCTCGCCGGCCAGCTTCTCTTGCTCGAACTTCGTCGCCGCTGGCTTCAAGGATTCCGATCAGGTCCGCTTGATCGGCCGCCACACTTCGGGAGGTGGATGCATCGTTCAGCATCTTTCCACTGCCGATGGCACTCTCTTCGCCACCTCGGGCAACCGGCAACTCGCCAGCGTCCGCAATGGTGCTTTCACCAGCATCGATGACGGCGTAGAGGCTGATGTGACTCTTGATAGCTACGCCGACTTCTTCTACCGGGCCGCTTTAGCCAAGAAACTCGCCACGTTCTAATCCTCCGATAAAAAAGGGGCTGTAACAAAACCTCCGAAAAACGGAAGTCCAGGCAGCTCCTTTCTTTTTGTCATTTTCTATGGCGTTTGTCCTTTCGCGAAACGCGGAAAAGGATCAAAATCAATGTGCCATCATTGGCGGGCGCTCCGGAGTTAGATTCCCCGGGGCGCTTTTTTGCTATCAGACCGAGTATCTTCCGAAGAAAAAAGGCTGCAACTCAACCCGTAGGTTTTGTTACAGCCCCTTTTATTATCCCCGGCAAAACCCCTTTAAACAGTTAATCTCGATATTTCTTTCCCGGGAAGAACTTCGAGACCTTTTTCCGATAGTTGGCGTACTCCGGATACTTCGAGGATGAGATCTCTTCGGCGAAGGCCGAGCTCCCCAAGAAGAGCACGACAAGGAGAAGCGCTCCGGCAATGCTCCAATTGAAAATGTAGCATGGATCGCTTAAGGCCAAAGCCCCAATGCTGAAAAGATAGAATGAAATCCAAATCCCCTGTTCCGCGAAGTAATTCGGATGGCGGCTCACGCCCCATAAACCCATTGTGTTGAAACCTTTGTTATACGGAGCGGGCAGATCCTGGAGTTTCGTCCCTTCTTTAAGGAGCGACCATTTCTTGCTTTGAAACCGCCACTGCTCCTCGTCGGCGATCGTCTCGTAAACGAGGAAGGCCATCATTAATCCCGAGGCGAGATAATCGATCCAGCCAAAAGACGCGGTCGAATTCACGCTCGCCAAAGCGGGCAATGTGATCAGAAGCACCAACGCGTTTTGGTAGATCGAGATGAAGAATAAGTTAAAGAGAACCCATTTCCAACGCGACTGGAATTCCTTCTTCGCGCGGAGGACCTGCCAGCGATAATCTTCTTTGCCTTCCCAGAATTTAAGATGATAAGCGCCTTTGCGAGCGAAGTTGAAGGTCAGCCGAATCCCCCAAAGGGTGGCCAAGGAAGCCATGACGATAAGGCGAGCGCTTAAGCCGCCTTTCGCCGCAATCACCCAAAGATAAACGGCGGGTAAGATGCTCCAAAGTTTGTCCATTTGACTGTTGTTGTGGGTAAGTTCGCCCACCGCAAAGCAATAAAGTGCGCTTGCTCCAGCGATAATCAAAAGGATATAGAGGATAGCGAGTTGCCCTTGATCGAAACCCGGCCCCACGAGGAAATAGAGGACCGGACAAGCGACAAGAGAGAGACCAAGAATGGCGGCGAGTAACGCTTTTTTCATGAGATTGCCCCTTTATTCCAAGTTTCGGGAAAAGGATAGCCTAGGGTCTTCATAATTGCAAGGCTCCTTCATCACTCAAATCATCCGCTTTAGGAAACCCGAAAGTAAAACCCTTAGGCAAGAGGGACCTTTATTCTCCCACCAGCCCATAAAAAGGGGTTCTAAGTCCTCAAAGCCGTTTGGAACATAATCTCTTCCCGCTCTCTTTTGACGAAAACGTCTCCTCTGTGGCGAGTGAGCATTGCTCGCCTCCTTAACAAAGAAGTGAAAAAGGCGAAGATGCATTTGAATTTGAGCTTTCTTATGATTTTGACAAAGGGGTTTTCATAAAATGAAAACGATCATTAAACTGTCGCGTTTGCTGACGACGATTTTTCTTTGCCTTGGTCTGGCGGTCTATATCACCTACATCATCGTGAATTTGCAAAATGGCGGCCGCACCACCGATGATGTCGTCGGATGGATTGTCTTTGACACGATCGTCTTGGGCGCGATCATCGTTGGGATGTGGGCCCCGAAAGCACGAGCGCTCGTGAACCCCGCCATCATTTGCCTCGTCTCGATCAACTTGGCAATTAACAGCATCGATTATTTGGCCGTTTATCGCTACATTGGCAATAGCGAGAAGCCTCAGCTCAACGTTTGGCTGGCGGCCTTGAACGCCACCGCTTGCTTCCCCGCTTTGATCGCCTTCTTGCTCTCCTACCTTTTTGCAAACAAAGCTAAACTCTTCCGAACGATCGGTATCATCATGCTATTAGAGGTTTGCTTGGGCTATCTCTTCGCCGGAATCATGGATTTCTCGATGGGTTACACCGTTGACGGGGTTTGGGACTTATCCATTTGCTCAATTTGGTTCGGCATGATTTTCGGCTCGCTTTTTCTCGAGGGCGAACGCCAAAAGCAAATTGCCTAATCTCATTTTTTGATTCATTCGGATGGGGCACCATCCGCTTTGAAAAAGATAAAAGCCGCCCCGTCTCCGGAGTGGCTTTGTTCATTTTATCTGGTGGGCCCAACAGGAATCGAACCTGCATGAGTTGCCTCATTAGATCCTAAGTCT
>DAIQMS010000001.1:113520-114613 GCA_036788815.1 Bacillota bacterium | reverse complement strand
ATTTCATCGGCTGGCGGTAGGAAAGATCGGCGTAGCCATCCGTCGAAGCGGTTGCTCCGTTCTGCCAGTTGCCAGTCATCCCGAGCTCATCGCCATAATAAATCCAGGTGCACCCCGGAAGCATCAGTTCCACGATCTCCGCGCAGGTGGCCGCTTTAAGAGCGGTGTCGTAATTGCTCGAAGTCACAGTGCCTTGAGCGTCAACTCCCGAAGCCGAGCCGCTCCCCACCACCCGGTTAATGGCCCGAGCGATATCGTGATTCGAAGTGAATGCGCCATTGATGAAACTATAACCATCGGTGGAATTGGCGAGAACTCCACCGGTCCGGTATTGATTGCCAGCCGACATCACGGAACCCAGGTTCCAATTGCCGGAATATTTGATCGAATTCTTGGATCCGCTTAAGCTCGAATCGCCATCAGCGGTATAGGAATCCCCCGTGACTGCCCCATCGTAATTCTGAATGCCTTTGCCAACTCCGGAATTGAGGGAATGGGCCGCGGCGCTCGTCACGTTGAAATAGGAATAGAAGTCGAAGAGCGAATCGAAGCCCTCATAGAACGGGGCGACATGATAGGCGTGCCCATCGAAGTTCTCGCCGACAAAGAAGGCGTCGGGGTAGGTCGCTTTGACACCATGGTTCACTTCGCGCCAGAAATTCAAATTCTTGGTAAGATTCGAGGAATAGTCGAGCGTTTTCCCGGCCGCGCTTGTCGAAACGTCGCCGATGATTGTGTCGGTCGAATCGGCGGCAACCTCATCGTTGAGGAAGATGTGTTTAACGGCGTCCATCCGGAAGCCGCTTACGCCCAAGGAGCACCAATACTTGGCCATCGAAATGACGGCATCGCGGGTGGCTTGATAAGAATAATTGAGCTCGGGCATCGAAGAGCCGAACTTGGCGTAATAGCTATAAGGATGATCGCCATAAGGATACCAATAGGCATCCTCTTTGATCGCCGATTGGGTATTATGATTGCCCCATTGATAATAGCCACGGTAAGTCGGATCAAGCTGAGCCGACTTAATGAACCAATCATTGCTGTTCGACGTGTGATTGAGCACGAGGTCCATGATGACCGCCATCCCTTG
>DAIQMS010000001.1:75660-113420 GCA_036788815.1 Bacillota bacterium | reverse complement strand
CCATCGCTATCGGCAAAGGAAGCCACCATGATCTGATAGCCAACCCCAGCGCCTGAAGAGAGATAAGCCTTGTTGTCATCGCCTTTAAGGAAGAGCGGAGAGGTCGATGCCAAAGCCTTGTCGGTCCAATCGGCATTCTTATACGAAGCATTGTTATAAGTCACATTCGTCCCATCATCATTGGCAAAGGGATCGACGATGCTCACCTTTGGGGAAGATGATGGCGATTGAACCTGATCTTGAACGAGGAAGACATGATACGAGGTCGTCCCATCGGCATTCGAAAAGGCGTAGTTCGAGAGTTTAACGAAGAGGTTGCCACCATCGTTGGTCCAAAAGCCGCTCGAGGAGACCCGACTTTGGCTCTTGACGATTTGGAGTCCGACAGTCGTAACCAAAGAGCCATCGGAATTTAGATAGCTCATTGGCGTCCCGCCCATCGTTTTAGTCGAAGCACTCCAGCCGGCATTATAGGAGGCGGCGGTCAAATCGATATCCACATACGCCCCGCCAAAAGAATCGATTGTCGCGGCACCGCTGGCGCTCATCCGATCGGAGGAGGTTGTTCTTCCGGCCCAATCGAAGCGATAGCCTTCTTTCGTCAAAGGCCAAGACCAAACGTCCCAAGGGTTGTAGGATTCGACGGAATTGTCAAAACGGAGATAATGAATATAAAGATGTTTGGAGACGGAATTCGTTTTAAGGTTGGCAAGATACGCATCAAGCTCGGCTTGGGTGTGTGTTGGACCTGAAGTCGACGACGAAGATGTTTTCGAAGAACTTGAGGAGGATGACGAAGAAGCCGTTTTGGACGAGCTCACCGCTGAAGAAGAGGAAGCGTTGGCCGAGGCCGAAGAAGAACCCGATCCGGAGGATGATAAAGAAGAAACCAAGGATTGGCTGGTGCAAGAAGCCAAAGCGATGGCAGAAAAAGCCAAGGCAAACGGAATATATCGCTTTAATGAATTCTTCGACATAAGAACCTCCTTTTAGAAAAGGCCGGGAGAAGTGCCCCCGGCCATCAACTATCGGCTGGATCAGTCGACTTTCTTTTTACGAACGAAGAAGTAAGCGCCAGCCGCTAAGACGGCGGCAGTAGCCAAGCAACCCAAAATCAGAACAGAAGACGAATCGTCCCCTTTTTCAACGATCCTAGAAGGTGAAACTCTTTCCTTATCGTAATTAGCCTTCATCATTGAAACTTTGTCTCCAATTGTAGTGTTAAAAACCCCGTTGTAGCCAACAGGATCCACGACCGTTGTCGAATCCTTTCCGGAGTCCGTGCACGGAGTGTAAAAAGCACTGTTGACTAATGGATAAGCGTTATAACCGTCCGCGTAAGAAGAATCACAAGACTTAAAACTTCCTAGCACAACGGCTAACTGATTTGCACTCATGGCAGCTTTCCCTGCATTGGCCGCGATGCTATGTGTTCCGTTGGCATCCCCAGTCCATTCACACCAAAAAACATCTTCCGTGTTGTTTAGTGTAGTGCCATCGAAAATCGTTACTGTAGCGGATTGGTTTACCCACCCCGAATTATATAAAATCAAATATTTATATGAAACAGGGATATCAACATAAAACAAACCTCCATAGTATCCAGAAGGACTGTTAGCGGCATCGTATTTCAAAATAATTTCCGACATCGTGTAATCTTTTGCGTCGCTGTCTCCTGTTATCCAAACGTGAGCACACATAGATTGCATGCAATAAGCCCATCCAAAATTGTTTGTATGATCAATGCCATAAATTCGCCTAGTGGTCTGCGTAGTAGCTGTTGCCAATGTCGGTTCCGCTGCTTTTTGTGTGCTGGCGACCGTGCCTACGGCGAATCCCGCGCAAACGGCTGAGAGTCCGCCTAAAGCCAAAGCGATCTTCTTAAGATTTTTCATGGATGACCTCCACAACTATTTTTTAAGACAGTTAAATGATAAGTGAAAAACGCTCTTCTTGCAAGCGCTTTCAAAAAAGGCTTGGGTGCATTCCGTGGGCTTTATTTAACCTATTGTAAATATTGCGATGGCGAGACTTGTCCCGGAAAAATGCAAAGGCTGGTATACAAACGGATAGCTCTGCTCAAAAGCAAAAGCTGGCCCGCGTAAGCCAGCTTTTGCTGAAAGGAAACAAAACAAATTAAAGAAGGGTCGCAAGTTTCTCGACTCCGGCGATCGCCCCCACCGCAACCCCGGAAAGAACCGCAGAGAAAACGAGGAGCAAGAGCACTAGCGGCGTCATATTATGTTTTTTCATCAGCTATCCTCCTTTGAAGGCGAACGACCGACTTCTCAACAGCCGTATTATAGCAAAGAAGAACGGATTCCTCAACTCACCCGTTTAAGGAGTACGGCTTCGAACTGGCCAACACCCATCAAACCATTGTTGATAGTGAACTGTTTCGTCGTATCAAGGTCTGACCGGAGGGCGTCATTTGAGGTGTAAACCATCTCCAAGGTGCCGTTTCCAATCGAGATTGAAGCCCAGCC
This sequence comes from Bacillota bacterium, assembly GCA_036788815.1. Taxonomy (GTDB): domain Bacteria; phylum Bacillota_I; class Bacilli_A; order RFN20; family CAG-826; genus UBA4951. The sequence goes on along the minus strand of DAIQMS010000001.1, from coordinate 110,934 downwards.
GCTGCTCACATAGCCTCCTAAGATCACGTAATACTCGGCATCCGAGGAGTCTTTAGCCGCCGCAGCCGTGGCAAGGTTGTCTTTCGAAAGGGTTCCCCAACCCCAGGCGTTGCCCGAAGTCACGATGTCGCCATAGCTCTTGCCAAAGACGTTGCCCATAAGCGAGGAACGGAGTTTCACCGCTTCGGCGATCTTGTTAAAGCAGGCGCTGATGGTTGAATCGGCTTTCCGATTCCACTTAAAGCTATTGACCGCATCGCCATAGGCATAGCTATTGCGCATCAGATAATTGCCATCGCTGAGTGCGACGTAATCACCGGCGTTCACTTTGCTGAAATAAGGATCGTCACTCTTCATTTCTTTTTGACGCATGATCTCATCGCCGCCATTGATGAAGGCGATGCCTTGGCTGAAGAGAACGGCATCCTGAGCGCCGACGGTCGCTTTCATCGCCAGACTGCTATCGGCCATGGAAGCGGTTCCGCTCCCAACGCAATAGTTCATATGATCGTAGAGAGTGAAGTTATCGTGGCAAGCCACGTAATTGACGGTTTGATACGGATTGGACCCCCGATCCTTTTGCGCGCTGGAGTCCCAATTGGTCCCAATCAGGGCTTTGCTGGAACCGGTGAGAAGCGAATCGGTCAGATAGCCAGGCCCTTTGCTGATAAAGCCGTAACCGGGATTGTTTCCGTCGGTATTGCCGACGAAAGAACCATAGCAAGCATCGCTGAAACAGCCGACCACATCGGTGCCGTTCGGATCGGAATCCCCACAATCATAGAGAGAAGAATAAACGTTTTCGGTCACCGCTCTTTGGCTCGAATCCAAAGGCGTGCTCCCCGCGATCCAAGGCTCCCCATACACCACGATTTCCGGATCGATCTTATAGCAGGCTGACTTGACCGCTTTCATCGTCTCGAGGTCAAGCGAACCCATGAGATCGAAGCGGAAGCCTTTGATGCCGTATTCATTGGCCCACCATTTAACGGAGTTCACGATGAAACGCCGAGCCATCGTCTTTTCGGAGGCGAAATCGTTGCCGCATCCGGTCCCGGAGGAATAAGAGCCATCCGAATTGACGCGGAAGTAATACTTCGGCATTAAGACGTTAAAAGCGCTCGAAGAAACGCTTGAGACGTGGTTATAAACGACATCCATGATCGTCCGCATGCCTTTATCGGCCAAGGCTTTGACGAGGGTTTTGAATTCTTTGACCCGGGTCATCGGCTTATACGGATCAGAGGAATAAGATCCCTCAACCACGTTGTAGTTGAGCGGATTGTAGCCCCAGTTATAGCCGGGAGTCACTTCTGTCGTGACGCCATTGGTCGTGGTTTCATAAGTTCGCTCATCGTTATCTTGATCGAAAACCGGCATGAGCTGAACCGCGTTGACCCCGAGTTCCTCGAGGTGGTCGATTCCGGTTTTATAGGTTGCGCCACTTCCCCCATACGTCGTCCCGCTTTCGGCGAAAGCAAGGTAGGTTCCGTTTTTGTTGCCAGAATTCGATATCCAGCTCGAATCCGCGGTGAAATCCCGAACATGAGCCTCATAGACGGTCAAAGCGTTCGGACTGGCTAGCGGATGGTTTGTTTTCAAAGAGGCGATTGAATCGGCGAAGCCATCCGGCGTTGCGTCGGCCCAATCTTCCTTGCTGGGAAGGGCGGAGCGAACACCGTTTATTCCAGCGGCGTGGGCATAAGGATCGGCGACGAGGCTTTCAACCCCGCCGGTGATCACATCATAAACGTAAAAGCCATAACTAGTGGGCTTAAGGGTCAGGCTCCAGACGCCGTGATCCCCGTAGGTCATGCGGGAATAGCTGTAATAATCATATTCAGGGTGGGTAACCGTATCGGTGTTAAGAGAGGAGGTTTGGCCGTAATTATATTGTTTAACCGCCAGACTTGATGCGGTCGGCGCCCAAACCTTGAAGACCCGGTTGCCTTCGCCATCGATGGAATAGCCCAAGTCATCCCCATCATAGGTATAAAGGCTCTCAAAGCGCTCGGTGCTGTAAAGGCTGAGATAATTCGCCGTGGCGTGTTTTGTCTTGCTGGTATTTTGAGTGAAAGTCGCCTCGACATAATAGGCGGTTGTCGGATCGACCTCGCTAACGAAGGTGACGTTAACTTCGTTCGCGTTAGGCGAATCCGTTTTCACAAGATAATCGGCTTTCTTTGTCGCTTGAACGCTCTTGGAAAGAGCCCAATATTCCCGGGTGAACGCATAGAGAGAATAGGAGGCGATTCGTCCAACGTCCTCGGCGTTTCTTCCTGTTGCCGTTCCCGTACCTTTGAGATGGAGGGTCTTCCAATCGGTGAAGCTCACATCGCCAAGCCGGTCGCCTAAAGCGTCCTCGCGTTTCGAATACGTCTGAATATTTCCGTCTCCTCCATCAAGGGCGAAAATCGTGACGAGATCGCGCCCATCGGAGCTCTTGCTCTTGTTGATCGTGAAATTGTCTAGATCACAGGTCGTGTCGGAGCTTTGGCCGGCCCAGTTCCCCTTTCCAACCGGTTTCACGATGAAATTGATGATGGTCGCATGTTTTTTCAGAAATGGGGCCTGAGCGAAATCGATATCATAATAAACCCCGTAATCATCGGGGGTAGAGGCATTCACGAAAGCCGCTTCGTAGCCATCGACGCCCCCGGCCCAGATCCAAAGCGCCTTATTCGAATAAGAAGAAGCGTCGTTATGATAATAAATCCGAACGATTCCTTTATAGGTCGAGGAAAAAGGCTCGCCCTTTTCGGCGCTCGAAGAAATAACGGAGGAGGATCCGCTTCCGGAAACGGAAGAAATGCTGCTGGTCGCATTGCCCGAGGAAACCATCTTCGACGAAGAAGAGGCTGCTCCGGTTGAGGCGCCTTCGGAAGAAACATTCGATGAGACTCCGTTCCCTCTCCCACAAGAGGCCAAGGCGAACAAGGCCACAATGGACATCAGGGCAAGTGCGTTTTTCTTCAGCATACGTTTTCCCTCCTAGGGCTAGAGAAGTAAGAAAGGGGCCCAAGAACATTGAGCCCCTATCACTTCATTTCATCTCAGAGCGTCACTTCGCTGACCGGATCGAAGAACTTGATCTTCTTGAGGTTGAAGGCCGCGGTCACTTTGTCGCCGATTTTGATCACATCAACGGCCGGGAATTTGCTGACGAGATCCGTCCCGCCGAAATCGGCGTGAACGTAATATTCTTGGCCGAGAAGCTCCGCCACCTTGACTTCAAGGGGGTAGACGCCATCAACTTGGCCTTTGTATTCGAGCGAATCGCCCGGATGGATATCTTCCGGACGGATGCCCAGAATGACTTCGCTCGGGATCTTCTTGCCCTTGACGAGCTCTTTCGGAAGTTTGAGCGTCTCGCCCGTCGAGAAGGTGACAACGCCGTTATCGTAATGGACTTTCATGAAGTTCATCGAAGGGCTGCCAATGAAACCAGCGACGAACTTATTGGCCGGTTCGTTATAGATCTCCATCGGGGTGCCAATCTGCTGGACCCGTCCGAGCTTCATGACGACGATGCGCGAGGCCATGGTCATGGCTTCGGTCTGGTCGTGGGTGACGTAAATCGTGGTCGCATTGAGCGCTTCGTGGAGCTTGATGATCTCCGAACGCATCTGAACCCGGAGTTTGGCGTCCAAGTTGGAGAGCGGCTCATCCATCAAGAAGACCTTGGCGTTGCGGACGATGGCGCGGCCGAGGGCGACCCGCTGACGCTGGCCACCGGAGAGCGCCTTCGGCTTCCGATCGAGGTATTCTTCGATCTGAAGGATTCTCGCCGCTTCGTGGACACGCTTATCGATTTCGCTCTTCGGCAAGTGTTTGATCTTGAGACCGAAGGCCATATTGTCGTAAACCGACATATGCGGATAAAGAGCATAGCTCTGGAAGACCATCGCGATATCGCGGTCCTTCGGGGTCTTGTCGTTGCAGAGTTCCCCATCGATATATAATTCGCCACGGGTGATGCTTTCAAGTCCGGCGATCATGCGGAGCGTGGTTGATTTGCCACATCCCGACGGCCCGACGAGAACGATGAACTCCCGTTTCTTAATGTCGAGGTTAAAATCGAAGACGGCTTGGACGTTGTTGTCGTAGACCTTGTCGATATGGCGGAGAGAAACGTAGGCGTCATCATGTTTTTCGACCGGCGTTTTCTTCTCGTCTTCGACCTTTTTCGGCACGAAAGGCTTCAGCTCTTCACTCATGGATGTTCTCCTAAATCAAGCCCTCGTTTTTTGTTAAAGAGGACCCCAAACCGCGTTATCCCTCGTAAACAAGAAGGACGAAAGCCTTCAAGAAAGGGAACGTCAATGGCCACGGGTTGTGTTTTTCGTCTTTGTTATTTTACAAAATAAGGGCTCTTCTTGCAACTCTCTTTCACCCCCGCCCCCCTTAGAATAGAAGCCCGGTTCCGCGCTGGCGCACTCCGGGAGCAACTTCAAGCCTCAAAAGGCCATCTGCTCCAGGCTAATGCATTTGTCTTCGCGGAAGTCCTAGCCCAGAGGAGGGCTTTGTTTTAGAATAAGCCAAGATGAAAAAGATCGTGCTGGCCAAAAAAGGCAAACGGATCGGCGCTGCTTTCGTGGATTTCGCCCTAATCGCCGGGGTTTTCTCGGCTCTTTATTTTCCCTTGATCTTCCCGAACGTCCTTGATGAAAAAACCTATAGCGCCAACCGGACCGCCGAAATGTCTCTTCTTCTCGATTCCCATCTTTATGTTCAGACGGGAACCTATGACGCCCTTACCCCACAAAACATGACGAGTTTTACGACCTTGAGCGCCGTCAATTCCAAAACGTTTGACTACAACAGCAAAACCTACACGGTCTCCTTAAGCAAAAACCTCTATCTCTTCTATACCTCCGCTATCGCAAAGTTCGATCATCATCAGGCTTTGTCCTATGACGTCTATTGCTCCGACATCCTGAAGGTCGGAAGCGACGAGAGCAATATCGCCTCTTTCATGATCGACGAAGCCAAAGACACCTATACCCTGAGTCTCAAAACCGTCAGCCAAACCGCGCGGGACGATACCTTGACCTTCTTCGATAATGCCTACACCGCAGCCTGTAAAATCGCGGCCAAATCCACGGAAGTTCAAGCTCTCGAAAGCGCCAACACGACCATCATGCGCAACGCGATTCTTTGGTCGATCCCGACCCTCTTTGGCGTTGGATTGATCTTTGAGTTCCTCATACCGCTTTTTTCAAGAAACGGCAAAACGTTAGGCAAACGGATGTTCCATCTCGTCGTGCTTTCTCAAGATGGTTACGAGCTTAAAAAAATCTGGCTTTTGCCTCGCTTTTTGGTCTACATCTTTGGGGAAATCCTCCTCGGCATCGTGAGCTTTGGGGCGGCTTTTTTGATTTCCTACACGATGTTTATGTTCACCCGGAAGAGACGCTGCCTCCACGATTACGCTTCAAATTCGGTCGTGGCAGAGGAAAACGAGTCTTTCTGGTTTGTCTCGCGTGATGAGGAGGAAGAGTATGAGCGAGCGCATCCCACTCCCGCGCAATAACGAGATTGAGCGGCCAATCCTTTGGAAACCGCTCATCGCTTCGCTTGTCAATGTCGGCCTTATTATCGGAGCCACTGCCCTCTTTTATTTCGCCGCGGCCCGGCCAATCGTCGAAGCCCAATCCTCGATCCAGGCCGACGAAACCCTGATCCGGCAAAAAGAAGACGAAAACCAAATGACGCTCGGGGCGAATCTCGACGCCGATTCCTACCGGATCCCCCTCGAGAGGTTCTATTTCACCAATCATAGCGAGGAAATCGTTTCTTCGTATGCCACGCGTTATGGCAAAACCTATAGCATCGGTTATCTCTACAACATCAATGTTCTAACCTTGCCCACCTCCCCGACGGCCGCCAGTTATCAGACCTCTTACTTTTCTTATGTTCTCAATAGCGATGGCTCGGTGAATCGAGACCAAAAAGGAATTCAGCGGACCGATTTGAACGCCAAAGGCCTCGATGACGTGCGCGACATCTATTACTCGGCCTATCAAGAGCTCCCGTCTCTCTTAAAAGAGATTGATCCTTCCTATGCCTCTGCCGCATCCGAGCGTTTTGCTTTTTTAGGCTACGCCCGCTTAGGCTCGCTCTTATTGGCTTTCGTTTTGGCGGAAGCCATCCTTCCTCTTTTCTTTAAAAATGGCGCTTCGCTTGGCGAAAAGATCTTCCATCTAGGTTACGTGAGCTCACGGGGCTGGCGTTTCCCCCTTTGGAAACTTCCCCTCAAAGCCCTCCTCTACGCCCTCTTGCCTGCCGTCTTCATCTATTATTGGACCCTTTACGGGGGCATCCTTCTGGTTTTGGGGCCTTATTTCATCAATTTGCTTATTTTCCTTTTTGTGAAAGACAACCAAATGCTCCCGGATTTGATCCTGCGTTCCTATGTCGTGGATCTTGACCTCACGCCGATTTACAAGGATTCCATTGACCAAATCGAAAAAACGGGAGGCAAACTCCCCCGCTATAAGGATCGGGATTACATCGATGACCTTTCGAATGCGGATGCGATCGACCCTGAGAAAAATCCAACCGATTTATAGAGCGAACTTGCCCTCAATGAAATAATTCATGAGGCAAATCACCAAGATTCCCAAAACGAAAACGCCGATGGCCGCCACGACATACCAAAGAGTCCAATTGGGCTCTTTTTTCTTCGGCTCCGCCGGCGCTTCTTTTTCTTCTTTGTGAAGATCGACGCTCACTTTTTCCTGAGCAGCATCCAGTTGTTTATTGAGTTCTTCGCTCGATTGTTTATTTTCACGAATCCGCGGCATGGATTTATTGTAAACGAAAGACGGCCGAAGATAAAGAAAAGGCCTCGCCCTTTCGGACGAAGCCTCCCCTTGGAAAGCAAATTAGACGTCTTTCACGCCAATCACGGTCTCGAAGGGCTGGAAGTCGGTGGCGGAAGAGAGGGCGAAGCCGCTCCGGTTCCGGGTATCAAGATAGAGCGAATAGCCCGTGAAGTCCGCTGTCGGGAAGCCCGTTGTGCCTGCCACGCCGTTATTGTGGACGACGAGGTAGTCTTTGTGGTTATCCGTATCGTGGAGGGTATAGGAGAATTGATTGCTGCTGTCGGAAACGCTGATGGCGAGGGTTTGGACCCCGGCCTCATCCAAATGGAGCCCAGCACAGCTCTTTTTGAGGGTGACCAGTTTCTGATAGTTCTGGAAGATGTCGATATTGGCGACTTTATAGGAATAATCGAGCGCGTTTTCCTCGTAGGAGGCATTGTAGGAATTGCCATCCTTGACGTAACGGCCATTGCTATCCTTCTTCCAAGCGCCGGTCTCGGTTCGGACGTTTTTGGTCCGCAGGAACTCTTCGCCAGCCAGCATAAAGGAGATGCCGTTTGAAGAGAGAACAACCGAGTTAGCGAGCATCGGCATGTAATGAAGCGATGTCGCGTCATCGATTCCGGCCATGTAAGCCCGGTCATAGAGGGTGTAATTATCATGGCAAGACGCGTAGTTCACGGTCTTGTTCGGATCGGTCAACGAGATGGCCGAACCATAGGTATAGCCGCGAATGCCGCCCCGGATCGGATCGATCGTATCTCCACCCACGCTGGTGGTGCTGGTCGCCCAGCCCAAGCTCGTCACGGCGTTCATTCCGCCTTTGATCAAAGCATCCCGCATCTGATCGTTGAAGGCGCCAAAGCCATCCCACTTGGTGTAATTGCCCTGACCGGCTTGGTCTTTGGCGGCAAGACCGGAAGTTCCGCCGGTCCAAGGCTCGCCATAGACGGCGATGGTCGGATTAATCGTCTTGAGGTTGGCTGCCACTTCCTTCATCGTCGTGAGATCATGGAGGGCCATGAGGTCAAAACGGAAGCCACCAAGTTTGTACTCTTTAGCCCAGAAAGCCGTCGATTCTTTGATGAATTTCCGCATCATCGGGAGTTCAGACGCGGTTTCGTTTCCGCAACCCGAGCCATTGTAAGGCGTCCCATCCGATTCGTAACGGTAGAAATATTCCGGGCACAAAACGTCAAAGTTGCTGCCTTTGGCCCCGTTCACGTGGTTATAGACGACATCCATGATGATGTTGATTCCTGCCGAAGTATAGGCGCTCACTAAAGATTTGAATTCCTTAATGCGGGCATAGCCATCATAAGGATTTGAACTGTAAGAGCCTTCAAGGCAGTTGTAATTCAAAGGATTGTAGCCCCAGTTAAAGCTGGGATGGACTTCGTCGTTCGCCTGATCAAAGAACGGAAGGATCTGCATCGCATTCACGCCGAGTTCCTTCACGTGATCGAAACCCGTCTTGACGGTGACCCCATTTTCAGTGTAAGTCGTCCCTGAAATTGCCGCGCCCTCATAGGTTTTCGCTTTAGCGAGATCGCTCGCATTCGCGGACCATGTCGAAGAAGAGGTGAGATCGGCAACGTGAGTTTCATACACCGTCAGGGCCTTCGGATCCACCGCATTCACGCTCAGAGAATCCCAGCCCGTCGGGTTGGTCTTTGAGAAATCGACAATCATGCCGCGGAGGCCGTTGATGCCACAACTCTTGGCATAAGGATCGACAATCTCTTGCCCATTCGGATAAGAGCTATTCGTCACCGTATAGGTGTAGTAAGAACCCGCAAGGTCGCCTTCGACCGTCGCACTCCATACGCCTTTATCGCCTTTAACCATCTCCACCGTTTTCGTCGGGGTGTCGCTTCCCGAGGCGCTATCGATCGAAACGGGAGTTCCAGTTGAATAAATCTTGAGAACGACCTTGCTCGAGAAAGGTGACCAAACTTTGAAGGTCGAAGACGCCGAGGTGTAGGCAACCCCGAGATCGGTTCCGGCGTAGGTATAAGCATCGGAAAAAGCCGTGCTCTTAAAGAGGTTGCTAAGCCCCACCGTCTTTTTGAGGGTGGCCTTGCTCTCGGCAAAGGTCGCTTTCACTTCATAAACGCTTTCAAAGGAAACCAAAGTCCCGGTCGGAAGAGAAATATAAACCGTCGTCTTGGGGGTTGAATAGCTTTGATTCGCAATCAACTGTCCGTCTTTATAAAGCTCGTAAGAAGAGACGGCATTCGTGGTCTGGAAAAAGAGCGTGGACGTCGTCAGGAAGTAGCTCAGTTTGATATAGTCGTGAACTTTGTAATCATCCGTGTAATATTCGCTTCCATCGCCGCTCTTGAGATAAAGATGATGGATGCCATTCGCATCGGCCGGGAATTCCGCCAAGGAGAAATAGCGGTCATCAGAATAGCCATCTTTCATGCTCCAATCCGGCTTGCTCGGATCGGCGGATTTCTTTTTGACGATGAAGCCCAGCTTCCCTTCAGCCGTAAGAGAGAAAGCGCTTAAGGGGTACGAAGCGATGGCACCATTCCAGGAGTCCTCGCCGTTGAAGCTGTATTCGGAGCCATCTTTGTTGGGCGACCAGATCCAAAGAGCCCAGTTGGCATAAGCCTTATCGGCCCGATAATAATGAATTTGGATGCTTTCTTCGGAATAGGTTGGTGGAACGACGATGATTTGGTTGGGTTCCCTCGGGGCCGAGGAGCTCGAGGAACTCGCACTCGAGGAAGAGGCCACAAGAGGTGAAGACGTAGCTTCCGAAGAAGCGGCCTCCGCGCTGCTGACCTCGGTTTTAGAGGATGAAACAGTTACGCCTCCGCAGCCCGAAAGGGCAAGCGTGAGGGCCATCGCAGAAATCAAAAGATACCTTTTTTTCATAAAAACCTCCTATATTACAAACTTGAAAGAACGGCGCTCGAGAAGGCGCCAAGACCGAGCTTCCCGTTGAGAAGTCGGGCTTTCAAGTTCGAGGAATCGATTTCGTCGAGAAGCGTCCCAGCGAAAGAGGAAACATCTACCTCTTGGGCCATGTTGCTATTATTCGTCACCACGACAATCGCATCGCCTTGAGAGGCAAGTTTATAAGCAATCACGTGAGTATTCCCGCTATTAAGCGAGGTGAAACTCGCCCGTTTGAAGAGCGGATACTTATTCCGGACCGAGGCGACTTTGCGGTAATGGTTAAGCACGCTCATCGGATCGGTCAAAAGGTCTTCAACCCCACGGGTGATTTGCGTAATGGAACTGGCCAAATAACTCTTGCTCGGCTCGGGGAAAGCGCATTGTCCGGCCGTTGAAGTGCTTGACCAAATCATCGGAAGCCGCCGCAGCGCATCGCTCTGATCGCCGCTTCCCCGAACACCTTTGAGCTGCTCTTCTTCGCCATAATAGCAATAAGGTGTGCCAGGCAAAAGATAGGTCAAAGAGGCCCCCACTTTGGCAGGCCCCGTCCCGCCTAAGCTCTTGCTGATCCGATCCTGATCGTGATTTGAAAGGAAATAGGAGGAATACCCATTCGGATTTGCCGTTTTGACTTTAGTTTCAAGAGCGGCGATTGTATCGGTGAACTTTTTAGCCTCCACAAAGCCTTTAGAAGCCCCCACTAAAGTCGCATCACCTGAAGAGGTGATGGATTCATCGAAGCAAAAAAAGGAATCAATCTTGCTTTGGTAATAGGAGAAATACTCATCCCCACTAGACCAGTTTTCGCCGACGAATTCGGTATTGGGATAGTCGGTTTTGACATCGGCGACCAAAACATTGAGTGCATCAACATTCTTGACTGTATCTCCATAATAGTAATACTTGACGGCATCAAGCCGAAAACCATCCACTCCCTTGGCGCACCAAAAATTTAAAATCTTCTTGAACTCGGCCTGAACACCCGCGGAATCGAAATTGAAATCTGGCATCGAAGCATCGAAACGGCATTCGTAGAAAACTCCGGTGGAACCATAGGTGCTATAGCCACTTTTGTTCGTTGCACTCCAGTTGTACCAATCGGCCTTTGAAGTACTGGAAGCGTCTCCGAAAACTCGATCGGAATATGATTTTGCAAACCAAGGATTTTTCGAAGAGGAATGGTTGAGGATCATATCGAGATAGACTTTGATCCCGGCGGAATGAAGAGAAGCAAGCATCGTTTCAAACTCGCTCATCGTGCCATAGGCGGAATTCACGCCATAGTAATCCGTTACATCATAGCCATGGTATGTCGGAGAAGGAAAAACCGGCATCAACCAGACTTGGCCGACGCCAAGTTTTTTGAGGTAGCTTGTTTTTGCCGTAACCCCGGCGAAATCGCCAATCCCATCGCCGTTGGAGTCATAAAAACTGCGCACGAAAAGTTCGTAGGCGAAACTGCCATTGGCGTTTGAAACGCTTTCATCGATATTGTAGGTTCCATCGCCTTCTTCCAAGCCGAGAGGATTCGAGGGATTTCCTTCCGAAGAAGAGACCTCTTCGCTCGAGGAATCAGATGAGGATAAAGAAGAATTTTCGAAGGAAGATATTGAAGGATCACTTGAAGAAGCCGCACTGCCGCAGGAGCCAAGGCTAAGTGCAGCGAAAGCAAGCCCCAAAGATAGGAGACAGGCAAGCTTTTTCATGAGGTTTAACCTTTGACGGCGCCGCCGGTGACTCCGGAGACGTAATAACGTTGGGTCAGCATGAACAAGGCGATCATCGGAATTGCCACCACAACGCTACCGGCAGCGTACTGGGTGTAATAGGTCGGCGTGAGCGAAGTGCCATCGGTCGCCCATTTATAAAGACCAATTGCAACGGTCCATTGCGGACGGTTCTGGAGACCGATGATGTAACTCGAAGTGATGTAATCGCCCCATGGGCCCATAAACGAGGTGAGGATCGTGTAGACAACAATTGGCTTCGAAAGCGGCAAGATGATGTGCCAGAAAATCTGGGCACGGTTGGCGCCATCGATCATTGCGGCCTCATCGATTGAGCGCGAAATAGTATCGAAGAAACCCTTGCTGACGAAGAAACCCATGCCAGCCCCAGCCGTATAGAGAATCACCAAGCTCCAGAATTGGCCCTGAAGATGGAAAATCTCTTTCATGACCCAATACATGATGATCATGCCGAGGAAACCAGGGAACATGCCCAAGATGAGGTTGAGTTTCATCAACGTGTTTCGGGAAGAGAACCGGAAACGCGAAAGGGCATACGCAGTCATGAGAACAAAGAGGGTGGAGATGATGCAAGTTAAGATGGCGACGGTCAGGGTGTTCCCCATCCACTTAAGGAAGTAACCATCGAGTTCATGGGTCGCCGCGTAAGAAGGCGAACCGATACCGAAGAGATAGGCGTAGTTTGCGAAAGTGAGACGATGAGGGATGAAATAGGCCGAAGACGAGGAGTCGTAGCCAAAGGATTGCATGAAGAGCCAGAAGATCGGAGCAATCCAAATCACGCTGGCGACGGCCAGAATGAGATAGACCACCACAAGTCCGACAATGCGACGTGCTTTTTGCGATTTCATTGGAACTGATCCTCCTTGGTGACGGCATCCGATTTGTTATACATGATGAGTGAGAAGAATGCGCAGATGATAAAGACGATGATGCCAATTGTCGAAGCCAAGCCGTATTGAGGGTTATTGGCTGATGTGACCATCTTATAAAGGAAGGTGATCAAGAGGTCGGTGTGGCCGAGAGAAAGCTCGGTAATGTTATCCGGTCCGCCACCAGTAAGGAAGTAAATAACTCCGAAGTTATTGATGTTGCCGATGAAGGTCTGAATCAAAGATGGACCCAAGACGAAGCGAATGTAAGGCATCGTGATGCTCCAGAACTGGGTTTGCTTACCCGCGCCATCGATCTCCGAGGATTCATAAAGGTCCTTCGGGATGTTGAGCAAGATGCCAGTCGTTGAGAGAATCGTGTATGGGACGCCGACCCAGATGTTGACGAGAATGATGATGATCTTGGTAACCAAGGCATCGTTGGCCTTGCTAGTGCCGAAACCAAGTTTCGTTCCGAAGGTCTGAAGCCACCACTGGCCGAAGGCACCCGAATCCTTAAGCAGGAGCGAGAGGCCAATGAGGGAGATAAATTGCGGCACGGCGATTGAGAGAACGAAGATCGTACGCCACATCTTCTTCAGCTTGATGCCATCTTTATTAATCATGAGAGCAAAGATGATTCCGAGATAGTAGTTACTGAAGGTCGCGAAGACAGCCCAAACCAAAGTCCAAAGGAGAGTTTTGGAGAGGCCAAGAGAAAGCCCAGCGTAAATGCTGCTCGGATCCGGATTGAAGAGGGTCACGAAGTTCTGAAGGCCGACCCAGGTGAAAGTCTGGCTGGGCGGAACGTGGCCCAAAGAGTAATTGGTGAAAGCAATCAAAATGGAGAAGAGAAGCGGCATCACGACAAAGATGACGCATCCGGTGATCGGAAGGGCCAATAAGGTCGTGTGGAAATTCTCATCGAGGAGCGAGGCGATCTGCTCTTTGAAAGTCTTAGGCTTCCCGACGAATTTGCTCGGGTTGTCTTTCGTGTATTTTTCGGTTTTTGCGGTGACTTCTTCGAGTTTTCGAGCGACATCTTCAGCCGGATAGGCGGCTTTGACGTCCTTAAGAAGCTTGCGAGCGTCCTCATAGGAGAACTCACAATCGACGATCATCGTATTAACCGCGGAAAACTCTGCATATTCCTCGGTGTTGTAATTGGTTTTAAGGCTCTTGGTATCACGTCGATAGGAATGGGTTGCGTTGCCAAGTTCCTCTTTTTCCATAGCCTTGATTTCTTTGACTGTGGGAATCCCGTCCAAAATGCCGCCAATCGTCTTGAGATGATCTTTGTAAGTAGCCTTTGCCTCAGCGAGAGCGGCTTTCTGCTCCGCCCCCTCCTTGCTCGCCATGATGGCCTTGGTCGCTTCTTCGTAAGCGGTTTTCTCCGTCTCTCGGCGGGATTCGACGTCAGAACGTTTTGTGTAGATTTCCTGATAATTGGCTTTAATCTTGGCGACCTTGCTATCGTATTCTTCAAGCAAGCGGACCTTTTCTTGTTCATTAGCCTTGTTCGCTTCTTGATAAGAGGACTTGCCTTTCTCATAAGAAGTGCGGATCTCGGCATAATGGCCAAAGAAGGCTTTCATCGTTTGATAAGAGCCGATTTGCCGGTAAAAAACATTGAAACGCCCATATGAAGAATGGTTGGTGACCGACTCTTTCTCGACAAAAGGCAAATAATGTTTTTTCTCATCGCGAATTGCCTCTTCGATCTTTTGGGCTTTCAGAGCAACAGCCGAGCGTTTCTTTTCGTGACGGGCGTTGAAAGCAACGGTTTTGTCTCCAAGTGACAGGACGAGATTCCTTTGCTTCCGCCGTTCACCCTCCAAATTGCGGAAATCCGTTTCCTCTTTGGAACCCGGAGTCAAAGGATGGGCCCGAAGGTTGTCTTTGATCGACCAATATGGACCATCCATCGCGTCAAGCTTAGCTTGCTCGGCATCGAGAGCCTTCTGCATTTCGGCGGATTTCGCCTTGAAATCCTGATCGGCATCCAAGGCGACGATCGCCGCCTGGGCTTTGGTTAGCCTTTTCTCGAGGAAGGCGATCCGGCCATGATGTTCCTTGTTGGCCCGGATCGTATCGTCAAGCACATAGCGCCCATATGCTTTCTGGGTCGCAGTTTCGAGGGCCCTATCCGCCTCTGAATAAACAGCAGCGTAACGTTTCTTCAGCGCCCCAAAAGAATAGCCATAAAGTTTGTTTTCTTCGATGTCTTCATCAATTTCAAGAGAATAGGGGTGAAGGGTATCGATGGCTTTGGCGTAGGCTTCAAAATGGGTGACCCGGTAATTGTTGTAGCCAGAATCGATGGACTTCTTCCAAATAAAGAAGAAAATCAACACCGAGAAGAGCCAGAGAAGGCCGTACACCATGATCATAATCATGTTGTTTGTGATCTCTTTGGTGCAGGTCTCATAGCCTAAATCAGCATCGTAGACGCAAGTTTCGGTATAGGCGGCATCGGCGCTCAGAGATAATTTTCCGATCGATGGGATGCCAAACAAGACAAATAAGAGGACATAAACGATCTCAAAACCGAGATAGAGAATGCCATTGAACCACTGCTTATTCTTAAAAGACGAAGAGCCAAAAACAACGAAAGAGAGGCGGCCGGAAACGTCATTGAAGCGAAATTTACGGGCCAGATCGCGTCCCCATTTAACAAGGCCGAGGGCGCCTTTATAAAGGAAAACAAAGAAGCCAAGGACAACGGAATAAAATGTTTTGAGGACGGTCCACAGGGCATCAACGATTTTAAGAGCGAGTCCCTTAACAAAACCCCAAGCCCCGTTCAAGATGACTTTGCTCATTGGCAAAGGTTCGATCCGATCAACAAAAATCGAATCTTGGCTTCCGGCAACCGCCGGGTTTGCTTTTTCTTGCGTTTCCGTCATAGTGCCACCCTCCATGTCAAATAAAATTTCCTGATTCAGGAAAGCTATTCAAAATCTACTCTTATGATACCACATTGGGCGCTTTTTAAAGGAACAAACGTCACTTCAAAACGTTCCCAAATCGAAACTTCTTTTCGTGTTATCTAAAGAAAGGGCCGGCCGAAGCCGGCCCTCTCAAGCAAGCGAAGAAAATCAGCCAACGAGACGGAGCGCGTCCATCTTGCTCTTCAAGAACTCGGTCCAGGTCGTTAAGGCAGTTCCATTAGCGTTTTTACCAAAGGCGCCGTCAAGGAAGCACTGGCCAATGGCCTTGCCAATATCCCAATAACGTCCTTCGGCAGAACGCGATTGAATGGCAGCGTAAGCGCTCTGAGCGGCAAGGGCTTTGGCGCCTAAGGTCGCTTTCGAGGTGTAATCGGAGGAAGCAAGAAGTGCGCGGTTGCACGGGATCGAAGCGCGCTTCTGGAAACGAACAAGCTGCGAAGCTTTATTCGTCAGAAGATCGCCAAGGAATGTCGCGGCTTTTTGTTCAGCGGCCGTGGCAAATCCGTTGACGACATAGAGCTTGCTGCCCGAGAAGGAGCCCATGTGGGCGCTCTTGGTTCCGACCTTGAAGCTCGGAAGATCTTTTGCGGCCAAAGTATCGCAGACGCCGGACAGATCCTTTTCCATCCAGGTGCCGGAAACAGCAGCAACCATCGTCTTCTCGGTGAAGCCCTTAAGGATTTCCGGGTTGCTGCCGGTCACCAAGGTGCCATCATCGTAATACTGTTTGAGCAGGGTGCCAAAGGAAGTGGCAGCAGCAACGCCAGTGGCGTTATCCCAAGTTGCGTCATATTGAATTCCAGCCGTCCCATCGGTCTTGGTCGCGCTCTTCCATTGAAGGGAGGTCACGCCACACGTATCCGGCGACATAAACGGCGAGTTCGCATACCAGCCATTGGCCGCGTCATAGAGAACGTGCTTGCCAGCCGTTTTGGCGGCCGCAAGGATCGCTTCAAGCGAGGTCATATCAACGCCGGTAAGAGCGGCTGAATCGTACCAAAGGAAGTAGCCGTTATCCGCGGTGATCGGGAAGCCATAGACGTTCGCGCCGTTGGTAACGCAAGACACGGCGAATTCCGTATCATTGTTCTTCACACGGGTGAGCATCGTGCCCTGAAGCGGGTTGACGATCTTCTTGGTGACCAGGTTGTTAATGTGGTCATCAGCGGCGGCAACAAGCGACGGATAGTTCGCAACGGTCGGGTCGGTTCCTAAGGTCGTGCCACCATCGGCTTCGGAGACGGCCACGAAGGAATAATTGAACTTCGAGGTGTCAACCGTCTGGGCAGCGTTATAAGTATCGACGACGGTCTTGATGACCGCTTCTTCTTCTGCCGGAGCCCAGACAACGATCTTGGCACTGCAGTTAGCGTAAGTGGTCGGCGCGGCCATTTCCTGCCAAACCGATGAAGTCGGAGCGCTAGAAACCGGAGCAGCCGACGAAGCGGCAGTCGAGCCAGTGCTCTTCGTCCCACTTCCGCAAGAAACGAGCGCAACGGCGCCTAATAAGCAAACGGCGCTAAGAGATAAAATCTTTTTCATTGTTTATTTCTCCTTAATTTAGTTCCCCAAATTACGCGTGAAGCTTGATGACCAGTTTGTTCTGGAGACCGGCTTCTGCAACATAGAACGGGTGGAACTCAAAATCCAAAACCGCGGCTTTGGCAACTTTGATGTTGCTATCTTCGCCACTGGCAAAATTCTTGGTTGAATCCGCCGGGCCGACATATTCCTTAATGGTATCGGTAACGGTGTTGTAGCAGCCTTTCCAACCAAAGTCATTGTTCCAGCCATCATTGAAGGTGAACTTGAACTCTTCGTCAACGGCAACCGAAATGTTGCTCAGCGTCCAAAGCATCTTGCTCACGCGGGTGAAGTGAACCGCGGCATTGCCCGCAGCTTTGTCCGGTGCCCACCCATAGGCGGATCCGGTGATCTGCAGGTTCCACATCGTCTCAGTAACGGAAGTCGAATTCTGGCTGAAGTTGTAATCCTCAGCAGAACTTGCCGGTGCGGCACTGCTCACCGGTGCCACACTGCTAGCCGGCGCAGCAGACGACGTGGTCGTCTTAGCACCGCACGCGCAAAGAGCTATTGCTGCAAAAGCAGCAAAACCAAACTTTGCGATTTTCGTATTGTTAATCATTAAATTTACGCTCCTTTCCAAATTAGTTCGGGCTCGCACTCAAAATGAGATGGTCTGAGCCCTCGTAATTTAATTGATTAGCATGCCTTATATTTTACTTGACATTCGTTTTTTGTAAATAGTTTTCGTGTAAGCCCTACCATTTCTTTTGTAAGGGGTAACAAGGGCTCTTTTTGCAATCTTTAGGAACGGCCTAAATAAATCGATTGTTTGTATACAAGAAGGCCTCTGAAAACTTTTACATCTGAACATTTTCTCGTGTGCGCGCGTGCGAGTGTTTATTAAGGAATATAAGGATGAAAAGATTTCTTTTTTTCGCATTTTCGTGAGATTTTCGCATAACGAAAAAAGCTCCCCTTTCGAGGAGCTTGGATAACGATGGGAATCGCTATTACTTGGCGGCTTGCGGATAAACGCTGACGCGCTTGCCCGATTTGCCAACCCGTTCGAACTTCACAATACCGGTGACGGTCGCGAAGATGGTATCATCTCCGCCCTTCTTGGCATTGACGCCCGGCATGACTTTGGTGCCACGCTGACGGTAAAGAATCGAACCGGCGGTAACAAGTTCGCCATCCCCGGCTTTGCTGCCGAGTCTCCGACCGGCCGAATCACGGCCGTTCTTGGTGCTCGAAACGCCCTTTTTGGAGGCGAAGAGTTGGAGATCGATATAGAACTTCATGAGCTTATTTCCTTTCTAGCCTCACGGATTCCGGATGGGACTCCGCTAAGCTGGCTAATTGCGTGATGATGGTGCTGAGGACGATTTCATCGTGTTCGGACGGGATTTCTTTGGCTTGGAGGGACGCATAGCCTTCCGAAGCTTTCGCTTCATAGGCTTTCGCATTCGTCAAGGCATTGAATCCGCCGAGGATCACCGCGGAAACCGCGGCGCAGACGAGGTCGGCTCCGTAAGGAGCGCTATTGGCGTGCCCTTTCGCTTCTAACGAAACGAAATGGCCGTCATTTTCTTTCAGCAGGATCGTGATCATTAGGCGTTGATGGACTTGATGACCAAGCAGGTATAGGGCTGACGATGACCGGCCTTGCGGCGGTAATTGTTCTTGCTCTTGTACTTGAGAATGACGAGCTTGGCTTCTTGGCCCTGCTTCTCGACTTTGGCGACCACGTTAGCACCCTTGATGTAAGGGCTGCCGACGATGGACTTCTCGCCGCCGATGAAGAGAACCTTGTCAAGCGTCACGTCTTTGCCGGCTTCCGCGTCGAGTTTCTCGACGTAGACCTTATCGCCGACTTGGACTTTGATCTGCTTGCCACCGGTTTCTACGATAGCGTACATGTGTCTTCCTCCTTTTTTGTTGCTTATGACTCGCTTCATGCGGCCGAAACTTTTTAGGGCTTCCGTTAATGCCGTTGGGATGCGGTTGAGGCCCTAAGGAGGGCGACAACAGGGATAAATATACCACTCTTAAGAGTGAAAGGAAGAAAAATCGCCTGATTTCTGCCGAAATCCCCCCTAAAAATTGTCTCAGAAACATTTTAGGCAGAGTGCACAAAGGATTTCCAAGCCGAAAAGGAGACTCCCCACGATGGCAAACGAGGAAGTTAACAACTGAAACTGAAATTAGTTTCTATCTCAGTTAACATTCGATTAAATCGATGATTTTTAAACTGATTTCGAGGCTTTCCCCCAAGGCTCGCGTTATCATTCATTAAAGAAGCGCCACCGATTTCTAAAACCAGGTTTAAGGATTCCAGGGCCTGCAAAGGCCGCTAATGGAAACTCGACCGACGAGGGGGAGAGCCTCATTTTTTAAGGGCAAAAAACGAGTCAAAAGAAAGGGTAACTCTTTGATAAGCGCCATTCTTTCGAACTTCAGGATGAGGTTCTAAACCCACAACAGTAATTTCCCCCTTCCCTGGGCCATAAACCCAAAAAACATTCGATAGGCCCGGGGATTATTGTTTTCCAGATAGGACTCGAAAACCCGAATTCCCGCCCGTTGGCTTAGAGGGCGGATCTCATGAGAATGCAAGCCGGGATAAAAAGGATCTTTCGCCAGCTTCGCCATTCCGCTTCCCCAAAGTGAATAGAGCCTTTTCTCGTCAGGCTTCAAAGAAAAAGAATCGGCTTTATCCCGGAATGAAAGCCATAAAGAAAACATATGGGGTTTCCCCAAACGAATGACAAAATCCATAAAATACCTATTTTTTGAAAGAGGATAAATCGATCGGATCGCTGACATCGCCCGCTTTGAGATGAGCGACGTCTTCGTCGAAATCTTTGAGAGTCTTTTCGGACATGTCAAAAGCGGGGACCAGTTTCTGTGGCAAGAGAATCACGGCTCCGTTCTTTTGAACAAGAACATCGTAATATTTGCATTTAGCCTGCCGCAAAGTCAGCCTTTTTTTCGAGTCTAATGTTGCCGTATAGCGAAGAATGGTTTCCATGGTTTTATTCCTAAGATTGTGGGATTTCCCACAAACATCATAAAGAACAAAATCCCTGCCATCAAGACTAAGGTTTTCAAATCCTGCCTTCATCGGTGTTTTTTTCTCAGTCCCAGGTGAAGTTCCATCCGCCCGGGAGTTTGACTCCGCCGTTCTTGCTCCGAAGGAGTTTGTAGACCACCACCGCCATGACGGCGACGGCGATCACCGCCATCACCGCGGCGAAGGTCACGGCCTCCCCGGGTTTGATCATTTTCGTCTCGACGACGCTCAGTTCAGTGCCTTCCATAAATAAAAAGCCTCCTACATATCCATAGGGGGCTTTTGGGCTTTTGTGCCCCAGAAGTTTATAAAGACGCTAATTTGGCCTTGACCGCATCGAGCAGCTTTTCATTGGCCGCGAGCTTGTCCTTCTCGGCTTGGACCTTCTCTTTCGGCGCCTTGGCGGTGAAGCCCGGATTCGCGAGCATCTTCGTTGAGCGATTGACCTCAAACTCCAAGGATTCCTCGTCCTTTTGGAGCTTGGCCTTGAGGGCGGACTTGTCGATATCCTCCTCGACGGTCATCTCGCAATCCTTATAAAGGAACGGGGTGCCATTGAGGGCTTCTTTACGTACTTCATAAGATGAGGCAAAGGCGAAGCGCGAAAGATATTCGCCACTGCCCTTGAACGGCTCTTTCGGGGAAACCACAAGCTTCACTTTGGCGTTCGGGGCCATCGAGGAAGCGCTCTTGTAGTTCCGGATGTCCTTAATCATCATCTCGAGGACCTTCTCCTCATCCGAGGCTTTCTTCGAAAGGAAGGCTTTCTCGAATTCCGGATAGCTTTCGAGCATGATCGAATCTTTATGCTCCGGGAGCGAAAGGTACATCTCCTCGCCCACGAACGGCGCATACGGATAGATCATGAGGATGATGTCCTTCATGACCTTGTAGAGGACTTGCTTCGTCGTCTCGGCTTCTTCTCCGCCATGCGAGAGGGCGATCTTGCTCATCTCGAGGTAAGCCGAGCAGAAATCGTCATAGACGAAATCATAAAGAGCGCTGCTGGCCGCCCCGAATTGATACTTCTCCATCGCGGCAGTGACCTTCTTGATCGTGTGCTCAAGATGATCGAGGATAGCCGCATCCAAAACAGAAAGATCTTTCTTCGATAGGCTCTTGGCTTTGAAGTCATCGCCCACCACGCCTTCGACGTAACGGCAGGCGTTCCAGATCTTGTTGAGATAGGCTTCCGAAGAAGCGAGCTTCTCCTCGTTATACGTCATATCCATTCCTGGCGTCGAATTGGTCGTGATGAAATAACGGAGGGCGTCGACGCCATACTTGGCGATCACGTCCAGCGGATCGATTCCATTCCCTAAGGATTTGGACATCTTGCGGCCTTGGCTATCGCGGATCAGACCATGGATCAAGACTTGCTTAAACGGCACTTCTTTCGTGAAGTGAATCGACTGGAACATCATGCGGGAGACCCAGAAGAAAATGATGTCGTAGCCCGTATTGAGGAAGCTGGTCGGGAAATAGCGCTCATAGTCGGGCGAGGTGGTATCGGGCCAGCCCATGGTCGCGAAGGGCCAAAGGGCGCTTGAGAACCACGTATCCAAG
The DNA here is from genome assembly GCA_036788815.1 of Bacillota bacterium. GTDB lineage: Bacteria > Bacillota_I > Bacilli_A > RFN20 > CAG-826 > UBA4951. The sequence continues at coordinate 89,460 of DAIQMS010000001.1, read as the reverse complement.
ACATCCTCGTCTTGCGTATAGAGGTTCAGATCGGGTTCGGTCTCGGAAACCAAGACTTCGCCGGTCTTTTTGTTGTAATAAGCCGGAATCCGGTGGCCCCACCAAAGCTGGCGGGAGATGCACCAATCCTCGACCTCTTTCATCCAGCGGGTCAGCACTGCCTCAAAACGGTGCGGGATGAACTCCGTCTTGTCCTCGGTCTTCTGTTTTTCAAGAAGCACTTCGGCTAAGGGCTTCATCTTCACGAACCATTGCTTCGAAAGCATCGGCTCGACGACCGCGTCGCTCCGCTCGCTATGGCCGACCGAGTGGACGATCTTCTCGATCTTCACGAGGTGGCCTTCCGCTTTGATCTTCTCGACGAGGGCCTTGCGGCATTCGTAACGGTCCATCCCTTTATATTCGCCCGCCAAATCATTCATATGGGCCGTCTCATCGAGCACTTTGATGAGGGGGAAGCCATACTTTTTGGCCAAGGCAAAATCGTTCGGATCGTGGGCGGGCGTGCATTTCATCGCGCCGGTCCCGAAGCTCATATCGACATAGTTATCGGCCATGAGCGGGAGTTCCTGCCCATTGGCCGGATTGATGACTTTTTTGCCGACGAGATCCTTGTAACGTTTATCCTTCGGGTTCACGAAAACCGCGGTGTCGCCGAACATGGTTTCCGGACGGGTCGTCGCGACGACAATCTTCTTGTCCGTCCCCACCACGTCATAATCGAAATAGAAGAATTCGCCTTCATCGTCTTTGTGGATGACTTCGATGTTCGAAAGGGCGGTCCTTAAAACCGGATCCCAGTTGATGATCCTTTCGCCTTGGTAAATCAGCCCTTCGTTATAAAGGGTGACGAAGACGTGTTTGACGGCATTCGAGAGGCCTTCATCCAAGGTAAAACGCTCCCGGGTGTAATCGACCGAAAGGCCGAGCTTCGCCCATTGTTCATGGATCGTCTTGGCGTATTCGTCCTTCCACTTCCAGGCTTCTTTGAGGAAGGCTTCCCGGCCCAAATCATAACGGGAAATGCCTTGTTTCCGGAGCTTTTCCTCGACTTTGGCCTGGGTGGCGATGCCCGCGTGGTCCATGCCGGGCACCCAAAGGACGTCGTAGCCCTTCATCCGCTTGTAACGGGCGACGATATCATCGGGGATCGTGTCCATCACGTGGCCGAGGTGAAGCTTGCCCGTCACGTTCGGCGGCGGGATCACCAAAGAGAAAATCGGCTTGGACTTGTCCTGTCCGGCCGTGAAATAGCCTTCGTTGACCCACTTCTCGTACTTGCCGTTCTCAACGGCGATGGGGTCGTAATGTTTATCGAGCATATCCTGCCCTCCTAAAAAAGAAAAAACCGCTTCCCTGAGGGACGCGGCGCGCGGTACCACCCTGTTTCTCAGGGGATCCCCTGAGCTCTTTCCTATCGTAACGGGATAGACCGACGGGCTCTCGCCCATAGCCTCCGAAGCGACTCACGCGGCGGTTCGGACTGGTTTTCACTTACTCCAGCTCCCTAAACGGAACGCCCACGATCCCTCTTCTTCAACGGCGAGGATATTCTAAGGCAAAGGTTCCCCTTCTACAAGAAAAACCCCCATTTCTGGGGGTTCATCGTCAACGGTTGTAGCAGCCCAGCAAGATCGCGCGTTCCTCTTCGGTCGCCCCGGCATGGTGGCCTTCGTGGACCGTGATCTCTTTGAGGTAGGTCGTGTCGGTCAAGAGTTGGTCGGAGATCGCGATGGCGAGGTAATCGCCCAAGCTATCCTTCGCATGGGGGTTGATTTCCCCATCGCCAAAGTAGCCTTCTTTGAGCGCGTCTGAGGTTTTCTTAAGAATAAAGCGATCGCCGAATTCCTTGTTGAAACCTTCGACGAAACTCTTTTCGGTGCCTTCCTTAAGGAAGATCGCCGCGGTCCGCCCCTCCAGCGCCATCGGCTTGGCGAGGCAACTCTCCAAAGCCGGGAAGGCCTTGAGGTCGCGGTATTGGACATTGACGAGGCCATGGTCCGCCAGAGTGAAGACGAGAACGTCAGGGTTCTCTTTCACGAAGGCTTTGACCGTGTGATTGATTTGCCGGAGGACATGATGAAGGGTGAACGAACGGACGCCCTTATGATGGATGATGTGATCCGGGTTGGTCCAATAGCCATAATAGAACTGGCCGCCTTCCTGGAAGAAAACGTGCGCGTGAGTCCGAAGTTCTTTTAAGGAAGAAGGGCCTTTCCCATCCCAAAGGGGGGCTTGGAGATCGAGCCGGGCTTTGACGCCTTTCTCTTTGAGGAGGGCATCGATATAGGTGAGGGGGCATTCTTGCTTATAGACTTCCGGAACGCTGATTTTCTCGTCGGTCAAACTGTCGGTATTCGGGAAAACATCGATCGGATCTTTGTATCCGTTCACGTAGAGCGACCAGCCAAGCCAGCCATTCTCGATCGGATTCTTGCCGGTGAGAAGCGCGCTCGTGCAGGCGACGGTCGTGGCCGGATTGACCGAGTGGATCGTCATAAGCTTATGCTCCCGCATGAACTTGGTCGTGTGGGGATATTGGTTCAGGATGTACTCGCCCGAGCCATCGAAAAGGAGAAAGGCGATCTTTTGATGGCCTTTCATCGCTTCGTCCACTTCTTTGATGGTCGAATGAAACGGGGTCACCCCAAAATGAGCCAAGAGGCTCGAGGACAGGTTCACGAGGGTGGTTTCGTGGTCGAGATAAGTCGGATCAAGTTTATCCATAGGAGGGGTATTATAGGGGTTATTTTTGCTTTTGGAAAGGCTTATTTCGCCCCACCCCTTTTTTAGTCCTCGTAAAGATGGGCCACTAAGCCCCTTAACGGATCGATTTTCTTGCCATCGTAGCTAAAGAAGACATCGTGAATCCCGGAGGATTCGGCGATTTTCCTCGCCTGGGCGAGATCCTGTTGCTTCGCCAGATCGCTCTTGGTGAAGACCAAGATCGTCTTGACCTTGCTCTTCTTCAAAAACTTGAGGAGCATCTTATCGTCGTCATTCATCTCGCGCCGGGCATCGAGGAGCCAGACCGTTCCCTTGAGGGTCGGGTTATCGAAATAGGTCTCCATCATGTTCCCGAAGGCTTCGTCTTCCTCGCTTCCATAGCGGGTGAAGCCATAGCCTGGGGCATCGACGAGATAATATTTCTTATCGAGCAAAAAGTAGTTCAAATAGCGGGTCTTTCCGGCTTTTTTCGAAGAAAAAGCCACCCGAGTCTGGCAGAGCGAATTGATGAGCGAGCTCTTGCCGACGTTACTGCGGCCCAGGAAGACGACTTCGGGGAAGTCATCCTTGGGACGGTAGGAATAATCGGGGCAGGAGATCACGTAATGGACGTCATGGAAATTGATCATGCGAACATTATAAGGTTCCGCGCGCGAAAAGGCGAAAAGAAAGGAGCCCCTCTTTCGAGAGGCTCCGATGAGTTCGAATCAGGCTTGTTTCGGAAGGAGCGCAACCTTGACCGCGTCGTCAACATTGTTGAGGAACACGATCTTGAGCGCCTTCTTCACTTCGTCCGGGAGCTCGGAGACGTCTTTCCGGTTCTCTTCCGGCACCCCGATGGTCTTGATGCCGCTTCGGAGGGCCGCCAAGGATTTCTCCCGGAGACCGCCGATCGGAAGGGCCATGCCACGGAGGGTGACTTCGCCCGTCATCGCGACGTTATTGTCGACCGGAGTATGGGTCAGGCACGAGATGATGGCGGTTGTGATCGCCAAGCCCGCGCTCGGGCCATCCTTCGGCACCGCGCCTTCAGGGACGTGGATGTGGATGTCGTTTTCGGCAAAGATCTTGCTGTCGATGCCGTATTTGGCGGCATTGGCGCGCACGTAGTCGACCGCGATCGTGCAGCTTTCCTTCATGACGTCCCCTAGCTTGCCCGTCAGGACGAGTCCGCCCTTGCCCGGGAAATAGTTGACCTCAATCGGCAGGATGTCGCCGCCATATTCGGTGTACGCGAGTCCGGTGACGACGCCAATCTGCGGCTTCTTCTCCTTCTTCGTGTCCTCGAAGATCTCGACGCCAAGATACTTCTTGACCTGCTCGACGTTGATGACGATCGGCTTCTTGGTCTCCGGATGCTGAATCAGCTCCACCACAGCTTTCCGGCAGCAGGAGGCGATTAAGCGCTCGAGCTCACGGACGCCGGCTTCGCGGGTATAGCATTCGATGATCTCTTTGATGCCATCCTCGGGGAAGGTGACATCGCCTTCCTTAAGGCCATTGGCCGTCATCTGCTTCTTGATGAGGAAGCCATCGGCGATCTTGATCTTCTCAAGTTCGGTGTAGCTCGGAACCTCGATCAGCTCTAAGCGATCGAGAAGCGGAGCCGGCACGTTTTCGAGATAGTTCGCAGTCGCGATGAAGAGCACGTTCGAGAGGTCATAGGGCTCCTCGAGGTAGTTATCGTTGAAAGCGAAGTTCTGCTCGGGGTCAAGGACCTCGAGAAGCGCGCTACTGGGATCGCCCTTGTAGTTGCTCCCGCCGACCTTATCGATCTCGTCGAGCAAGAAGACCGGGTTGATGGTCCCGACGCGGGTCATGCCTTGGATGATGCGGCCCGGCATCGAACCCACATAGGTCCGCCGGTGGCCGCGGATCTCGGCTTCATCCGAGATGCCACCCAAAGACGCCTTATAGAATTTCCGCCCCAAAGCGCGGGCGATCGACTTCCCTAAAGAAGTCTTGCCGCATCCCGGAGGTCCATAGAAACAAAGGATCGGGGCTTTGAGGTTGCCGGTCGAACGTTTGACCGCCAGATATTCGATGATCCGTTTCTTGACTTTTGTTAAGCCATAATGGTCTTCATCAAGGATTTTTTGGACATTGTCTAAATCGTCATTATCCTCGGTCTTCTGATACCACGGGACGCCCATCAGGACATCGATGTAGTTCATGATGAGGGACGCCTCAAGCGAGGCCTCCGGCATCATCTCGAAGCGGTGAAGCTCGCTCTTGACCTTGGCTTTGACGTTATCCGGATAGGGATTCTTCTCGAGTTTCTCTTTGATCGAGTCCTCGTCTTCCTCCGTATCCTCGCCTTCGCCAAGCTCGTCTTTAATCGCCTTCATCTTCTCGCGGAGGAAATACTCCTTTTGCGATTTCTCGGCCCGTTCCCGGACCGTATCATTCAGCTTCTCGTCGATCTGATCGATCTCTTTTTGGGTCGCGATCATCTCGAGCATGTCGTGAAGGCGGGTATTGACGTTCGGCTCGCTCAAAATCTTGAGTTTCTGCTCGAGGGTCAACGGAAGATAGGCCGCCAAAGTGTCGGCGATGTCGTTGGCAGAGCCGCCCTTACCGAAAGCGCTGAGGGCGCTCTTCGGGATGTTGGTCCCCAAAGAGGGCGAATTCTCAAGGCTCTCGACGATCTTGCGGACCAAGGCCACTTCTTCGTTCTTGTCGCCTAAGACATCATCAATGAGGGTGCCAGTCGCAACGTAGGTGCCTTTTTCAAGGCGGACATTGCTGAGCGTGACCCGTTTCGAGCCGATGACCCGGATCCGGTAGACGTTCGAGGCGTTCACGAAATTGACGATCCGGCAAAGGGTGCCGGTCAGGAAAATATCGGAATTGACATCGGAAATATCGCTCTTGCTCGGATCCTTTTGGCAGGCGACAAGCAAAAGTGAGTTGGTCTCGCCTCTGGCGTTATCGATCGCCGCCACGCTATAGGCGCGGGAAGCTTCGATCGACTCCGTCATATTCGGGAAGACCAGTAAGCCGCGGGTGATCAATAAGGGGAGTTCAAGCGTGGCGTTGGAATTGTTCGGTTTTGTTTCGTCCATGGACATTTCCTCCTTAAGAGTGAAACTGGGACTAGCACCATTATAGGCAGGGTCTTAGCACTGTCAAGCAAAGAGTGCTAATAGGCGAGAAAGCCAAGGTGGATCTTTCGATCGCGCCTTGGCCTAACGCTCAAAAACTTTTTGAGATTACTTCGAAACAGAGAGGATGAAATCGTGGATCTTCTTCTGACGGAGGTTGTCCTTCCACTGCTCCATGTTCTTCGCAAGGACGTTGCGGACTTCTTCTTCCTTCATCTTATATTGATCGGCGATCTTCTTGATCTCGGCATCGACGTCGGCGTCCGAGACGCTGATCTTCTCGGCTTTGGCAACTTCTTCGGTCGCTAAGAATTCTTTGATGTTCTTCTCGGCCTGGGCCAAATAGGTCTTCTTGAGGTCGTCTTCTTTGTTGCCGGTGATCTCGAGATACTGCTCGAAGGTGAGGCCTTGCTGCTCCACCTGCTTCTTGAGGTTCTCTTCGAGGTTCGCCGCTTCGTTGGCGATGATCTCCGAATCGATCACGAACTTGCAATTCGCGACGATCTGATCGACGATCGCTTGGTAATACTTGTTCTCTTCGCTCTCGACCTTGCCTTTAAGAAGCGATTCCTTCTCGTGGGCTTGGAGCTTAGCGACGGTGTCGACATCGGCGATATGAAGCTCTTTGACGGCATCGTCATTGAGGGCAGGGATCTGCTTCTCTTTGACTTCGTGGACCGTCACCTTGAAGGTGGCCTCTTTGCCGGCGAGATCTTTGACGTAATTGGTCGGGAAGGTGACCTTGAGGTCTTTCTTGTCGCCGCTCTTCATGCCGACGACGCCTTCTTCGAAGCCCGGGACGAACTGGTGCGAGCCAAGTTCGAGCGAGTAATTGTCCGCTTTGCCGCCTTCAAAGGCCTTCAAAGCGCCCTTCTCATCGGGGAGATAGCCATCGAAATCCAAGACGACGGTGTCGCCCATCTTCGCTTCGCGCTCAACGCTGGCCAAGGAGGCATTGCCCTCGAGGAGTTTGTTGATCGAATCGGCGACTTCGGCGTCGGTGACGCTCGGAGCGACCTTTTCGGCCTTCAAGCCCTTGTATTCGCCAAGCTTGACGCTCGGGAAAAGGACGATGGTATAAACGATTTCAAGCGCATCCGGGGTGAGTTTGGTCACGTTGACGGACGGACGGAAGAACGGGGTGATCTTCTCTTCGGTGAGCACATCGGAATAAACCGGAGTGAGAACCGATTCGACCGCTTCGTTATAAACGGCTTCCTGATTGATGGCCTTCTCGACCATCTCTTTCGGGGCTTTGCCCGGACGGAAGCCCGGAATCGAAACGCGGGCCGCGACTTTTTGGAAGGCCTTCGCTTGGGCGTCTTTCCAAACTTTTTGATCGACCTCGACGATCAGCTTCTCTTGGCTGTCCGAGATCTTTTCGATAGTGTGTTGCATTCTTTTATCTCTCCATGCGTTTTTGCACGAGGAATAATATAGCCTATCTTTAGATAGGACACAAACAAAAAGGCTCGAAATACCGCTTTTAGGGCCTAAATATGAAGAGGAGGCTCCTTATCGAGGGTCTCGGAAATGCTTTTGGCGAGCGCATCCACTTCTTCTTTCCGGGCATCGCATTTTGCGTAATAGGCATCCATCGAGGGGTCGGCTCGGAGATAGGCCTTGGCCAACTGGATCAAAGCCAGAGCGAGAACAGCGTCATCACTTTGAGATATCACCGTCTCAGGGTAGACGTCCATGATGTAATCGTTGAGCAAAGTCGAGGCGACCCCCGCCAAAGAGGGATCATTCGCCAGAGTGCGGAGATAGAGCAGGAAATCATTGAAGAGTTTGCCCGAATAAGGGGGGATGAGCTCTTTGGGGACGAGATGATAGACTTTGCCGTTTTTATTGAAAGTTACCGGCTCTCCGTAGCCTTGATCGATCAAAAGCAAGAGGGCGTAGGTCTTGACGGAAGGGTGGCGTTCGCTCACCAAAAGCCCCTTGATGAGATCAAGGTAATCGCGCACGCTCGCGCCTTGGATGTAATTGAGAAGGTTAAGGACTTCGTAATCGTCCTTCGAATTCCGGAAGATCTCCTCGATTTTCTCGGGCGAATAGGAAGTCGCGAGATTCTGGTTCTTCTCGTTCATCCGGATCAGTTTCGGCAGGTTCCGGAGATATTCCTCCACTTCCTGAGAGACATAGGGTTTGTTCTGGAAATAAGCGATGTCATCGTATGCCTCGTCGAACTCTTTGCGGATGAAGCGGAGCTCAAAGCCGCTTTTGAGGCAAAGCATGGGGTTGAAGCCCCAAAGGGCATCGCGGTTTTTAAGGAAGAGCGCCTCGGCCGAGCCGCTATCGCCTTTCCCCAAAAAAGCCGAGATCCGATAGACCAAAGCTTCGGTGTCATTACTCCCTTCCGTGAGAGAGAGGATCAGGTCGTATTGTTTTCGATCGAGCAGGGTTTTTAAGGAATCCATCTTGCCTTTATCTTAAGGCAAACGACCCCAAGAGAACAAAAGAAATGAGGATTTCTTTTGCCACTTCCGGATTTCGTCTTACATTCGTCCGTCCTTTGTAAGACAAAAAAGCCACCCTGGTCGGAGGATGGCTTCTGCTTTTCGGGCGTTTTATTGTTTTTTCGAGAGATCCGGGGCGCTCGCGGCTAAGCGCTCGGCATGCTGGCAAAGGGCGATGATCTCATCGAACTTGGCGTTTTTGGCGTCGAGGTAATAGTAATTCTTGGTCCCTTCTTTCCGGACCTTGACCATCCCCGACTCCTTGAGGAACTTCATGTGATGGCTCACGGCCGGGCGCGAGAGGTTGCTCATCCGGCAGATCTCGCCCACCCGGATTCCTTTGTTCTCCCCCATCCGGAGCATCTCGATGATCATGTGAAGCCGGGTCTCATCGCCCAAAGCGATAAAGGCATCCTGGCACGACATGAACTCCTGGGCTAATTTCTTCATTTCCTCGCTGCGATCTTCCATAAAAGTTCTCTCCTCTTTCTCCGTTCGTTTTTCCGAACCATTTGTATTTTAAGCCCGCATTTCGCTCTTCGCCGTATCGGTAAAGAAAAACGATACCAATTAAGAACCGTGTTCTTTTTTGGACACGTGTCCTAATCTTTTAAGAACCATTCGACCAACCCGAAAGAAAGAGGAAAAACTTTTCAGCCACCCGAACTATTTTTCTTTGGACAAATACCCTGAATTGTCTAAGAGAGCGGGACCCCATTCTTCTTCAAGACGGGCTAAGGAATAGCCGGCGTTCGCCGGGCTTGTGGAAGGAAGAACCACCACTTTCATGTCCGAGGAGACTTGCTCATACCGCTCAAAAAGAGAGGCCGCTTTCTTACCATTCAAAACGATCTTCCGGATCGGGGCCTCGATTTTCGAAAGATCAGCCGGAACGGCCTCTTTGATGCTCGCGTCGCTCGAGCCCAAGACGGAGCAGGATACGATCACGTCATAAAGGGCAAGATGATGGCGAAGGATCAAGGTCTTCTTTTCGTCGATCGTTCGGGGTAATGGCTCTTCATAGAGATCGGCGAGGAGCCGCCAGAACCGATTTTGAGGATGGGCGTAGAAAAAGCCTTCCTTCCGTGAATCCACGGAGGGGAAGGAACCGAGAATGAGAATCACGCTTTCCGCATCATAGACCGGCGGGAAGAGATGGCTGGCACGCACGCGTTTCATAAGACGATTATAACCCTAAAGGGCAAAAGAAAACGGCACCGAGCCTGTGAATCGATGCCGCTTTCAACACGTTTGGCGCGCCCGAGCCGACTCGAACGGCTGACCCACAGCTTAGAAGGCTGTTGCTCTATCCAGCTGAGCTACGGGCGCATTTTGCGCCATAAGCGCCCCACTAATATACTCACTTCGCCCCACGAGGGCAAGGAAGAACGGGGCGAGATTCCTCAAAGGGTCTTGATCTTCTCAAAAAGCGCCTGGGCCACCTCATCGGGCAGCACCTGCTTGAGCTCATCGAGGGTCGCCCCTTTGAGCGATTCGATCGTCGGATAATGCTTCCGGAGCAGTTCCTTCCTTTTCTCGCCGATCCCGTTGATCTCGTCGAAGAGCGAGCGGTTCATCGCCTTGCTCCGTTCCTTCTTATGGAAGGTGATCGCGAACCGGTGCACCTCGTCCTGCATCCGCATGAGAAGGAAGAATAAGGGCGAACGATTATCGAGCGGATAGGTCTTCTCGTTTTGGTCGATGATGCCTTCGGTTTGGTGCTTATCGTTCTTGTAAAGCCCATAGACCGGGATCGTGACCTCGGCCTCCCCTAACGCCTCGAGGCAGGCGTGGACCTGGGTGATGCCGCCATCGACGAGGATCAGATCCGGATAGGAGAGATTCTCATCCTTGAGCCGCTTATAGCGGCGATAGGTGATCTCCTTCATCGAGTGGTAATCGTCCCCGGCGTCCTGCTCGTCGAGATGGAACTTGCGGTACATCCCTTTGGCGGGCTCGCCATTGATATAGCAGACCATCGCGCCGACCGGCGAGGAGCCTTGAAGGTGCGAGTTATCGAAAAGTTCGATCCGATAAGGGGTTTCAATCCCCAAGAGCTTGCCAAGCTCTTCCAAAAGGGCGGCATTGTCGTCTTCGAGGCGGGCGCTCATGAAATGAGCATCGAGGCCTTGCCTCGCATTGAGGGCGGCCAAGTCGATCTGCTCCAATAAACGGCCCTCTTTCGGGCTGATGACTTTGGCATCCGGATAGACCGAAAGGAACTCCTCGCTGAAGCCTTCGACGTTACAGGAAATCTCGCTTGGAAGGTCATTCGATTGGTAATATTCCTCGATCAGTTCGCTCACTTGCTCATTCGCTTCGCCAAAGGAGGGCACCACTTCGACGTGTTTGCCCAAAAGGAGCCCCCGGCGGTAGGTCATGACGGAAAGGGCGAGATAGGCATCCCTTTCTGCGTAAGCGAAGACATCGCGGTCGGTCTTATCGCTATTGAGCTCGACCGATTGCTTCGCCACGGTCCGCTTGACCGCCTCGATCATCTCTTTGTAGCCTTCGGCATCCTCGTAACGCTCTTCCTCGCTCGCCTTGATCATCTTGTCTTTGAGATCTTCAAGCGCCTCATCGGCATTGCCATCGAGGAAGGATTTGATGTCGTCGTAAAGATGGGAATAAACATCGGGCTCGATTTTGTTGATGCAGGGTCCTAAGCATTGGCCCAGATGATAATAAAGGCAGGCTTTGTCGGGGATATTCCGGCACTTCCTCGTCGGATAGATCGAATTGAGGAGGTCGATGGTCTTATAGGCATCCGTCGCGTTCGGGAACGGGCCGAAATAGAAGTAGCGTTTGTCGTTGGCCCTTCGGGCGATCTTGAGATAGGCATCATCCCGCTTCACGGCGATATAAGGATAATGGGAATCGTCCATCATCATGATGTTGTAGCGCGGGTAATAGGTCTGAATCAGATTCATCTCGAGGATGAAGGCTTCCTGGTCGGTATGGACGATGATGAAATCGAAATGGTCGACGTGAGACACCATCGCGAAGACTTTGCCCGATTGGGGACGGAGAAAATACTGGCTGACCCGCTTCTTGAGGTTCTTGGCCTTGCCGATATAGATGATCTTATCGTCCTTGTCCTTCATCTGATAAACGCCAGGCTTATCGGGCAAGAGGGCGATCAATCGTTTTAACTTCTCCGTGAGCTCCATCGGCTACTTGAGGTGCAGAATCGTCGCGCCTCCCCCTCCTTCGGCGCCATCGGCCCCTTCGTAAGAGGCGATGAAATCTTTGTGCTCATCGCAATAATCGCGTACCACTTGTCGGAGCACTCCCGCGCCCCAGCCATGGATGATCCGAACCCGCTTAAAGCCCTTGAGCCGGCATTCATCGAGATACTTATCGAGATTGAGCTCGGCTTCCTCGGCCCGTTGGCCGATCAGGTTCAGCTCGAGCGGCACCGACTTCTGAAGCATAAGCTCATCCACTTTGAGGCCCGACATCGGCACGGGTTTATCCTCTTTCGGGGCTTCCACCACGATGAGCTGGTCGAGTTTTACTTTAAACGTCAGGCCTTCTTTGGAGACGACGCTGGCTTTGTTACCATGGATCTCGTTGACCCTGCCGGAACTATAAAGGCTCGGAATATTGACGTAATCGCCCACTTTGACGGGACCCGTGAAATGTTCTTGGGATGCTTTTTCTTCGAGGTCTTCGAGCTGTTTCTTCGCCGAAATGACCTCGTGAAGCTTCACGTCGTTCCGTTCAACCGAGTGGAGAATCTCATCCATCTGGTCTTTGTAGGCTTCGAGCATTTCGTTCTTTTTGGCTTCGACGTCGGAAAGATAGTGATCCTGCCGGAGTTTAAGGGCAGCTTCTTGGCTTGAAAGGGCGGCTTCTTTCTTGGCGAGTTCCGCTTCTTGGGCGAGGACTTTGGCCTTTTCGTCTTCGGTCTCTTTGGTGACTTGGCCGAGTTTCTTGATCGCGTCGGTGACCGAAGTCTCTTCGTGCGAAGAGGCATAGGCTTTCGCCGTTGCAACGACTTCATCGGGGAGCCCAAAGCGTTTGGCCACGACGAGGCCATAGCTTTCGCCCGGAAGCCCCATCTTGAGCTTATAGGTCGGAAGCAGCTTCTCCTCATCGAACACCATCGAGGCGTTCGTGATCTCTTCGTGCGATAAGGCGTAGGCTTTCAAGCCTTCGAAGTGGCTCGAAACCAAAGTGAAGGCATGCTTTTTGATCAAGTAGGAAATGACGGCGAAAGCGATCGCTTCGCCTTCTTTCGGGGAAGTGCCGGTGCCAACCTCATCGAGGAGGACGAGATCGCGGCCCCCGACCGCAGTGAGAATCGAGGCGATATTGGCCATATGGCCCGAGAACGTCGAAAGGTTGTCGCTTAAGGACTGCGAATCGCCGATATCGACGTAAATATGCTTGAAATAAGAGAGAGTCGCCCCTTCATCGCAGGGAATGGCGAGGCCGGATTGTGACATCAAGACGCAGATACCCAAGGTTTTGAGCGCGACGGTCTTGCCGCCGGCGTTCGGGCCAGAAATGACGATAAGGGAGGTTTTCTCGTTGAGCCGGAAATCGTTGGCCACCACCTTCTTGGGATCGATCAAAGGATGGCGGGCGTTCTCTAAGTCGATCGTCGGCTCTTTGACCATCTTGGCGACGTGGCTCTTCGTCTCATCGGCATAGAGGGCCTTGGCTTGGACGAAATCGAGATAGCCGATCATCTTGTTGTTGAGCAGGACCGGCTCGGCCACCGAGGCAATTTCTGAGGAGAGTTCGGCTAAAAGACGGCGTATTTCCTCGCGTTCGTCGTTTCGGAGCTCAACCATCTTGTTGTTCATCTCAACCAAGACTTCCGGTTCGATGAAAGTGGTTTCGCCACTGCCAGAGACATCCTGGACGATGCCTTTGACTTTGTTCTTATACGCATTGGCGACCGGCAAGACGTAGTGGCCGTTTTTGATCGTGAGGGTCGTGTCGGAAAGATAGACCTTGTTCGCATCGAGGACGAAGCCAAGCTTCTTCTTCATCTCGTTTTCAAGATGGGTGATGGCAAGGCGGACGCTCTTGAGTTTCGGCGAGGCGTTATCGTAGATCGTGAGATCCGGCGCGATGACCTTATGAATATCTTTTTCGAGGAATTCGAGGTGCGGGAAGTTCGCGACGTAGGCCAATAGAAGCGGCAGATCCGTGATCGGGCGGAAGAAATTGAGCAAGCTCTTTTCCTGAAGGACGTCGTTGGCGGATTTCTCGACATCCTCGACCGAGAGAACCCCGCCTTTTTGGGCGAGCTCCACCGCTCGGGTCAAATCGCTCGAAACATCGATCGGGAGCCGGCCATAGCGGGCCAAGAGATAGCCCATTTCCTCCAGTCGGGCAAGTTCGTCTTTGAGGTGTTCCTCTTCCGGGATCATCGCCAAAGAACGAGCCAGACTTTTGCCGACTTCGCTTCGGGCATAGTTGGCCACTTTATCTTGGATTTTGCTGAATTCGAATTTTTCTACGCAGTTTTGCATGAGCGAATTATAACACCC
>DAIQMS010000001.1:16861-75560 GCA_036788815.1 Bacillota bacterium | reverse complement strand
GAGCGTTCAGCCTACTTTGCCTCACGCTCCCTTCCCGCCTCGGATCATGCATCCCGGACCGGTCGTCTTGAACCGCTACCCCCAAATCGGATCCGATGAAGTCGGAACCGGGGATTTCTTCGGGCCAATCTGCGTTTGCGCATCTTACGTCGAAGAAAAGGATCTTCCGCGGATCAATGAGCTGGGCATCACCGACAGCAAAAAGATGTCCGATGATTACATCCTCCAGATCGGGCCCACTCTCATTCATGAGTTCGATTATTCGCAACTGAGCCTTCCGAATGAGAAATACAACGCGATTCACGATGAGCTCAATATGAACGCGATCAAAGCCAAGATGCATAACCGCTGCGACCTCAATCTCCGGGAGAAACATCCCGAGAGTTTCATCTATCAAGACCAGTTCGCTGAACCGAGCCTTTATTTTCACTACCTCAAAGACGAACCCCAAGTCGTGAAAAACATCACCTTCCATACGAAAGGGGAATCCCTTTATCCGAGCGTGGCCCTCGCCAGCGTGATCGCCCGCTATTCCTTCTTACGAAAAATGGAGGAATTATCGGAGCATTATCAAATGCCAATCCCGTTCGGAGCCGGGGAGGATGTTGACGGCTTCGCCCAGGCTTTCGTCAAGAAATACGGAAAAGCCGAACTCGAAAAAGCCGCCAAATTAAATTTTGCGAATTATAAGAAAATCAATTGAGGCTATCGAGGATTTTCTGGAAATAGTCGGGTAAAGGGGCCTTAAAAGTCACCAGTTTTCCCGTCGAAGGATGGGTAAACGTCAATTGGTAGGCGTGAAGCAGTTGGCCTTTATCGTAGAGTTTTCGGTTGCCTTCGCCATAAAGGGGGTCGCCAATGACCGGATGGCCAATGTAATCCAAGTGAACCCGGATCTGATGGGTCCGCCCGGTGAGCAAGCGGCACGAAATGAAGGTATAGGGTTCCTGATAACGCTTCTCGACATGGAAATACGTCACCGCCTCGCGCCCGTGGGTCGCGTCGACGGCGAATTTCGTTGGGTGGATCGGATCCCGGCCGATAGGGGCATCGATCTTTCCATCGTCTTCATAAATTGTTCCTTTGACTAAGGCATAGTATTCCCGGTGCATAGAGTGATCGGCAAGCTGGGCGGAGAGACTCGCAAAGGCCTTGTCGTTCTTGGCGATGCAGAGTAAGCCCGAGGTATCTTTATCGATCCGATGAACCAAGCCTGGCCGAACCTCATCATCGGCGTTGGCCAGTTCCTTTTCGTGATAGATAAGCGCGTTCACCAAGGTTCCGTCATAGTGACCGTTCCCCGGATGGACGACGAGGCCCGCCGGCTTATTGATCACAAGGATGTCTTCGTCCTCATAGATCACATCAAGCGGGATATCCTCCCCGACTAGTGTTGGTTGTTTATTAGTATATTCTTGGTAAGTTATCACATCGGAAAGTCTTAATTCGTAGTGGGATTTTTCTTCCTTGTCATTGACCAATACTTTGTGATCTTTGATCAGGGATTGTACCTTAGCTCTCGAGGGTGCTACGTTGGCTTTGACGAGTGCTTCGTCCAGCCGCTCCCCCACGTTCGATTGATCGACCTTGATCGTGGCCATACGCTACTCCTTCTTCTCTTTGATCGCTCGGACAATGAGGGTGATCGCCGCCATGAGGCAGCCCACCACCAAGCACGAATCAGCAACGTTGAAACTGCCAAACGGAACCCAGTCCCCAAACTGGAAGGACAGGAAATCCACCACCCCGCTGAAGCCGGTGATGTTGGGCCAATAGAACGTCCGGTCAATCGCATTGCCAAGGGCGCCAGCGAAGCAAAGCATAAATACACTGTTTATTAAATTATCGTGGTTCTTCAGGTTCTTGTACCAGAAGTAAGGAATCGCCAAGGAAGCAAGCCAAGAGATGACGATATAGAAGTAACGCATCCCTGGGACTTCGGATCCCGCTCCATAGGCCGAGCCCAAATTGGTGAGTGGCCAGATATAGAAGAAACCCGGGATCACCGCATACTTGGTCCCGCTATCGAGCGGCAGATTCCAGACAATCAGCCATTTGCTGAGAAGATCGAGCCCGAAAAGGAGGATTCCGAGCCAGGCAAACGAGGTGAAAAAGCTCTTCCACGTCCATTTATAGGGCGCTTTATCGGCTTTTTTGCTCGGCTCGGCTTTAACCAAAATTGAAGGATTTTCCTTCGATTCGTCCGGCTTTTTGTTCTCTTCTTCCATTTATTTCTCCACTGCTTCCTGGCACCGAGCGCAAAGGTGTCCGAGCGAGGTCTCTTTGACGTCGTCCCGGAAGTTCCGGCACCGTTCGCAGAGCTCGCCTTTCGCCTTCTCGACCACCACCTTATCCTCTTTAGTTTCTTCGAAATGAAGCGAAGAAACAAGGAAAAGGTCCGCGGCTTCTTTTTCGCCCATCGCCACCACAAGCTTCCTTAAACCGTCATCTTTGAACGAAAGATGGAGCTCAGCTTCGCTCGAAGCGCCGATCAGTCCTTTCGCTCTCGCTTCTTCGAGAGCCTTCAGGACCTGATCCCGATAGCTCTTGAACGCTTCGTATTCTTTTAAGACGTCTTCGCCATATTCATGGCTTTCTTTCGGCATATCCTCAAGCTGCGGCGAGGCCTTCTTATGGCCTGGGATGTAGGAATAGACCTCATCCATCGTGAAGCAAAGGATCGGGTTATAGAGGAGGCAGAGTTCGTAAGTGAGCTTATAAAGGACGTATTGGATGCCCTTCCGTTTCTCGCTGTCTGCTTTATCGCAATAGAGGCTATCCTTCGCGTAATCGAGGTAGAACGAGGATAATCCGACCAAGAAGTTCGTCAACGCGCCCGAAACGCTGGCGAAATGGTAATTGGCGTAGTCTTTGAGGGCTTGGTTCTTCACGCTCTCAAGCTCGGCTAACACCCAAGTGTCGATCGTCGTGAGTTTCGGGGCTCTTTCCGGTTGAACGTAGGCTTTTTCGCCATCCTGGAGGTTCCCCAGCATGAATTTGAAGGTATTGCGGATCTTCCGGTATTGATCGGCCGAGGTCTGAATCAGGCTCTCGGAGATCCGGACGTCGGTCTCGTAATTGACCGTCGCGGCCCAAAGCCGGAGCAAATCCGCCCCGAATTGGTTGGCGACTTTGGTCGGATCGATGCCGTTTCCGGCCGATTTCGACATCTTCTGCCAATTCTCGTCCATGACCCAGCCATGGGTGACGCAGTTCTCAAAAGGCGCGACGCCCGAATAGGCGACGCTTAAGATTAAGGAAGCGTTGAACCAGCCCCGATATTGGTCGTTGCCTTCCAAATAGAGATCCGCCGGGTATTTAAGCCCTCTTTCCCGGAGGACGCCATTCCACGAGCTGCCGGAATCGAACCAAACATCCATGATGTCCGTCTCTTTCCGGAAATTCCCGTGCGGCGATGCCGGATTGCTATAGCCCTCGGGCAAAAGTTCCTTCTCGGTGTGGCTGAACCAGCCATTGGAACCTTCTTTGGCGATGATTTCGCGAATATGATCGAACACGGCCTTGTCGACGATCGGCGTGCCGTCTTCGTTATAGATGATCGGCAGCGGAACGCCCCAGGCGCGCTGGCGCGAAATGCACCAATCGCTCCGGTCTTTGATCATGTTGACCATCTTCTGTTCGCCCCAAGCGGGTTCCCAGTGGATCTTGTGAATCGCATCCAAAAGCTCTTCTCGGATCGGGGAGATCGAGCAGAACCATTGCGGGGTCGCCCGGAAAATGATCGGCTTATGGGTCCGCCAATCGTGCGGATAGCTGTGGGTCAGATCCTTTTCCTTCAATAAGTGGCCATTGGCCTTGAGTTCTTCAATGACGATATCATTCGCATCCTCATAGAACTTCCCATCGCAGGGATCGCCCTTTTCGAGGTGCATGACGCCGCGCTCATCGACCGGGCAGAATGGCTTGATGCCGTATTTGAGGCAGGCGTTGAAATCATCGACGCCATGGTCCGGAGCCGTATGGACGACGCCGGTGCCGGAATCCTCGGTGACGAAGCTATTGACGATGACGGTCGAAAGACGGTTATAGAGCGGATGATGGACCGTGATGTATTCCATCTCCTGGCCTTTGAAGCTCTTGAGGAGCTTGCATTCGCCGAGTTCGAGCTCTTGGGCTAATTGGTCTTTTAACGAGATCAAGAAGACCAACTTGCCTTTTGCGGTATCAAATAAACCATATTCGAATAGCGGGTTGACCGTGAGGGCCAGATCGGCTGGAATGGTCCAAGGCGTGGTCGTCCAGATCAGGATCTTCGCGTCGGACGGGAGCAAGCCCTTCCCATCGGCGACATCGAAAGCGACGTACATCGTTTTGGCGACGACGTCTTGGTATTCGACCTCGGCTTCGGCGAGAGCGCTTTCGCTAGAGGGGCTCCAATAAACCGGCTTCAGTCCTTTATAGATCAGCCCTTTGAGGGCCATCGCGGCGAAAACGTCGATCTCCCGGGCTTCGAATTCCGGAAGAAGGGTGAGATAAGGATGCTCGTAATCGCCTAAGCAGCCGAGCCGAAGGATCTGGGCCTTCTGGCGGTCGACTTGCTTATAGGCGTAGTCTTTGCAGAGATTGCGGAACTCTGGGATCGACATCGCTTTCCGGTTCACGCCGCTCTTGGTGAGTTTGACCTCGATCGGCAAGCCATGGGTGTCCCAGCCGAAGACAAACGGGGTCTTATGCCCCGCCATATTCTCGTAGCGGATCACGAAATCCTTGAGCAGGCGGTTCAACATGTGCCCGCAATGGATGTCGCCATTGGCGTAAGGTGGCCCATCATGGAGCAAATACTCGGTGCAGCCTTCGCGATTGGCGTTCATTTGCTCGTAGAGTTTATTGTCCTGCCATTTCTTGATCAGGACGGGTTCTTTCTGAGTCAGGTTGCCCCGCATCTCGAATCCCGTCTTCGGGAATAACAGCGTGTCTTTGAGTTCCATATCTTTCTCCTTTGAGGACGAAAAAAGCGCCCTCGATTTCTAAGGGCGCATCTGGCGCGGTACCACCTTAGTTCGATCGTGATGATCGCAACTCTTTTCCGTTAACGCCGGACGACGTCAAGCTTACTCCGTTCAGCCTGAAGGCTAGGAAGCGATGGCCTTTCGAGATGCCCCGTTTTCATCCAAGGGGCTCGCTGGCGTCTTCTACTCGGTCTTTTGTCTTCTTTTTTCGCCGCCATTACTATAAGGATAGGCGCCTCGAAAAGCAAGAAAAAAGGCCGTTTCTTTTGCCTTTATTAGGCAAAGACGGCCTTGGGGAATCTTCGAGGCTCAGTAAGCGCCGCCGCCGGCATCGTCGTTCCCGCTTCCCTTCAGGAAATCCGGGAGGATGTCGCCCGCGATGTCTTCTTGCTTATCGCCGGTCTTCTCTTCGCTCTCCTCGATCTTATTGACTTCTTCCTTCTGGACGGAGTCAACGCCACTACCGAGCTGCGATTTGTCTTTCGGGATCTTCACTTGCGGGACTGAGGTGAAATCGTATTCCTCGGTGAAATCGCTCGCGATGACCGAAACGACGAGCGAATCGGTGAGGTTCGGGTTGATCGAGACGCCGAACTTGATGTCGATCGCCCCGCCGGCCTGCTCATTGATGCGGGCCACGCATTCCTGGGCTTCGTAGAGGGTGACCCCCGAGCCGCAGGTGACCGCGCAGATCGCGCGCCGAGCGCCTGAGATCGAGGCCTCAAGAAGCGGCGAATTGATCGCGTTCTCGGCCGCGTCTTCGGCTTTGTTGGGGCCTTGGCCAGTGCCGAAACCAATCAAAGCGATGCCACTCCCTTTGAGGGTTGAGCGGACATCGGCGAAATCAAGGTTGATGAGGGCCGGCATGAGAATGAGGTCGGCAACGGTTTTGACCGATTGGGCCAAGATCCGATCGCTTTCCTTGAAGGCCTGATCGATCGGGGCGTTCCCGCTCGACATCAGGAGTTTATCGTTGCTGACGATGATGATCGAATCGACCGCGTCTTTGAGTTCCGAAAGGCCTTCGACCGAATTGGAAATCCGTTTCGGTCCTTCGAAAGTAAACGGGCGGGTGACAATCGCAACCGTCAAAGCACCGCTATCCTTGGCAATTTTGGCGATGACCGGGGCGGCGCCGGTTCCGGTGCCTTTGCCCATGCCCGCCGCGATGAAGACCATATCGGCCCCTTTGACGATGGCTTTGATCTTCTCGGTCGAGGCGACGGCCGCTTGCTTGCCGACCGCCGGATCGCCGCCGGCGCCGAGGCCTTTGGTGACCTCATCGCCCAAAACGATCCGATTCGGCGCTTTGGAAGTGGCCAAAGCCTGCTTATCGGTATTCGCGACGTAGAATTCAACGTTCTGGATGTTCTCATCGATCATCCGGTTCACGGCGTTATTGCCAGCGCCGCCGACGCCGATGACGATGATGCGGGCGACCGGCTCGAAGTTATCGAGGTCGTCCACCGCGTCTTTTTCTAAGGTGTCCATGCTTTATCTCCTTTTTACTGGCGATCCCTCGAGAGGGTTGAAACGCCATGATAGTTGTCTTCCAAAGTCCCGCGGTAGCTTCCCTCGGCCACGATGAGGCCAAGCAAGTTGATCGCGCCCGGATCCCTAGCCCCGATGACTTTCGGGGTATAAAGAATATAGGGCCGTTTGCCGATTGAAGAGACCAGCAAACTGGGTAAGCCGAATAAAAGCGATCCGCCGCCGCCGAAGACGAGCGGGACTTTCTCGCTCCCTTCGCCGGGCATCTTTTGGGACAGAATCGTTTGGATCGCGTTGGATAAAAGCGAATCGTAGGTATCGAAGAAGGATTCGATCACGGCGTTGAGATTGGCTTGGTAATAGACGGTCGGCTTCCCGTCGTCGTCCTTGCTCTTGATGAGCGGCATCTGGTATTTGTTCGTCCGGGGATCATAGCCATACTTCTCTTTGAGAAGCTGGGCATCTTCGAGGGACAAAGAAAGGCTCTCGGCGATCTTCTCGGTCAGATCATCGCCGCCTTGGGCGAAGAAGAACGAGCCAAACGGCGAGGTTTTGCCGATGAAGGAAACCGTGGTGAGATGGGCGCCGATGTCCACGTAGACATAGGTCTCCGGCATTGTCTTGTCGGTCTGGATGAGCTGCGAGGCGCAATAGGTGGCGACGCAAGCCCGCTTCACACGGAAGCCCGCCCCTTCGACCGTGGTCCGGTAATCATAAAGAAGCTTCTCCGGCAAAGTGTGGACCTTGGCTTGGACGGCCAAAGAATCGCTTTTTTCGCCGAGCGGCGGATTGGCGTAGCCTTTGCCGTTTGAAAGGATGAAAGCATCGGGGACGATGTCGACGATGACGTTCCCGAGCGGAATCGGCTCTTTCTTCACGAGCGACATGACGTTGGCGATATCGATTTTATCGATGAGCGAAGTCGAGGCGATGACGTTCGTCGCGGTCTGATAGCGGTAGATTTGAAAGCCCAAGGGCGGCACGACGACGCTCACGGACGTCCCATTGATCTTGAGGCCCATCGCCTCATCTTCGATCTGCAGGAAATTCTTGATGACTTCCTGAATCAGTTTCGGGTTGTCGATCTCGCCTTTGAGAAGGCCGCCTTTGAGCGGTTTTTTCGCGTAATAAAGAAGCACAGGCTGGTTGTGGAGCAGGCTTCCGACCGCGAATTTCGCGTAATCGGAGCTGATTTCAAGACAAGCGGTGTACTTCGGGTTTTCCATAAAACGTATTCTATAATAGAATACCTCGAGGGATTTCACAATCGCAATAAGAGAATTCTAGTAGATTTTTGGGAACGAAAAAGACGCCAGGAAATCCCGGCGTCTCTTTTAGAAAGGTTGTCTTCAGGCCTGTTCGGCGGACGAAGAGACCACTTGCGAAGTCGAGGATTGCTCGGCCTCCGCTTGGGCTTCGGCTAATTTGTAGGTGACGCCGACCGGAATGGCGGCGAGGGCTAAAATAGCCACAGCGAAGAGGAAGACCGTGAAGAACATCTTCAGATCGTAGTAGAGCTTTTTGTGCCCGGTTTTTTCGAGTTTGTCTTTCATAAGATTATTCTCCTTTCCTCTTTTCTATGGCGCGCAATTTCGCGCTTGTGGCGCGATGATTATGGGCAATTTCGCTTTCGCTCGGCTCGAGAGGTTTACGGGTCAATGAGACGAAGGGGGCTTTTTGGATATCGCTCGGGAGGAGGTCCACCCCATGCCGAGTTCCTTCCACCACCGTGAGGGTGCGGAACGCCTCTTTGACGAGGCGATCTTCCAAACTTTGGAAGCTGATGAGTACGACCCTTCCCTCGGGAAGAATCAGGGAATCGAGTGAATCGAGCATCGTCTTGAGATTGTCGAGCTCCCCGTTCGTTTCGATGCGGAGCGCTTGGAAGATCTGCTTAGCCGGATGGCCTTTTTTGAGAAGCGACACAACAGGCTTATTGGCTTTGATGAGGTCGACCAGCTCACCGGTCGTTTTGATCGGGGAGTTCCCCCGCTGACGAACAATGGCCTTGGCGATGCGGACACTGTCGGGATCTTCGCCATAATCCCGGAAGACTCGGATCAATTCGGCTTCGCTATAGGAATTCACGATCGTCTCGGCCGTGAGCGTTTGCTCTTGGTTCATCCGCATGTCGAGCGGCGCATCTTCCCGGTAGGAGAATCCTCTTTCCGCATCATCGAATTGGGGTGAGGAAACGCCGAGGTCGGCGGTCAGGCCATCAAGGCCTTTCACGCCACGTGCGCTTAATTCGGCAGCCACGTCTTTGAAGTTGGCGTGGATGAGGGTGAAGTTTTTCCCGATTGCTTCGAGGCGGGGTTTGCTTTCGGCGATGGCCTCATCATCGAGGTCAAAGCTGTAGAGCCAGCCATGGGGATTCCGTTTGAGGATCTCGCTGCTGGTGCCACCGCGTCCCAAGGTCAGATCGGCATAAACGCCACCATCCCGGACTTGGAGATAATCGAGGCTCTCCGGTAGGAGGACACTGACGTGTTCCATACTTACTTGGAGCTTCCTTCGGCTAAGCTCTCGTAGCGCGGAGACTTTTCAGCGAGGTACTTCTCGTAAGCGGCTTTGTCCCAGAGCTCAACGTGATCGAGCACGCCGAGGAGAACAACGTCGTTCGAGAATTTGTAGGTCGTCGCTAGCTCCGTTGGGAGAGTGATCCGTCCGTGCGAATCGACATCGAGTTCCATAACGCTGGCACTTGATAGACGAACGTAGTCCCGGGCGGTTTGATCGAGATAGGAGAGGCTTTCGAGTTTCGCCATATGGGCGGCAAACTCGG
The DNA here is from genome assembly GCA_036788815.1 of Bacillota bacterium. Classification (GTDB taxonomy): domain Bacteria; phylum Bacillota_I; class Bacilli_A; order RFN20; family CAG-826; genus UBA4951. The sequence continues at coordinate 66,314 of DAIQMS010000001.1, read as the reverse complement.
GCTCCTCGAAGAGGGACAGGCAACCTTCGAAACCCTTTAAAACATAGAATGAGTGCGGCATTTCCTTCACCAATTTCGTGGGTATTTGGAGACGCTTTTTCTCATCGAGTGTTCGAGAATAGGTTCCGAAGAATTTTCCCATTTTTTCCCACCTCGCACCAATAATCTAACACCATCGCTCCCACGCGTAAAGAGGGAATCTCGTCTTTTTTCAAACTTTACAAAGAAAAACGGCTAACCAAGTTAGTCGTTTTTTAGTAGATTACTCAATAAACTACTAATCGCTAGTAGCCATCGGAACATCCACCACTAATTCTTAGGCTTAAAATCCTTCAAAGCCGAGAGCCTCGGATCGCCTTCTTCAGCCTTTTCCTTCGCCAATTCTTCTTCGGTGAGCACCCGATAGCCCTTCCCACTTTTGGGGAGGGGAGCGCCTTCATCGCGAACGAGCCGGATCGGAAGGGATGAGGAGAGAATCCGGAGAGCGAGCTCTTCAAGATCGATCTCGTTCCCGCTCACGACGAAGCCTTCCCCCGCCGTATCTTCCTCATCGAGAACGTCGACGTCCTCTTGGAGGTCGACCTTCTTCATGAACGGCACGTTATCGCGGGAATCGGCCACCTGGATCGTGGCTTTGATTTGGTAAGAGGCCTCGGCGTAATCGCCGACGCGGCTCACCGTGCAATCGTAATGGCACTTCACGACTTTGAGGAGCGGATAGTTTAGAGGGTAACCCTCGAAGGTCGTGTCTTGCTTAAACGAAAGACTCCGGCCTTTGACGATCGATGCCTTCGCGAGTTTGTTCATTGGCGGATCTCCGCAGCGAAGCGCATCCGAAGCGCCCCGATGACTTTATCGACCACCGCCGTGACTTCTTCGTCTTTGAGGGTGCGCTCGGGCGAAAGGAAGGTCAGCGTGATGGCCACGCTCTTCTTGCCTTCGGCGATGTTGCTGCCCTCGTAGAGGTCGAAGATCTCGGCATCGACAATCAATTTATCCGTATGCTTGATCTCCTTGCGGAGCTCATCGTAAGAGACTTTCTGGTCGACCACGAAGGCCAAATCGCGGCTCACCGACGGGAACTTCGGCGGGACGAGCGCTTTTTCGCTCGAGGTCTTGAGGTCAAGGATCGCGCCCAAATCGATCTCGAGAGCGACCGAGCTCTCTGGGAGATCCATCGCCTTCACGAGAGTAGGATGGAGGACGCCCATCACGCCGATCAACGTCCGACCAAGATAGACGCCAGCGCTTTTCCCCGGATGGAATTCGGCCCTTTCCGAGGCGAGACGCTGATAGGAATAACGATTCTCGGCAATGCCCAAAAGATGCATGATGCCTTCGAAAACGCCTTTGGCGGAGAAGAAATCATAAGGCCGCTTTTTCAGGTCGCCAGCCAAGGATTCTTCGCCGATGAGGACCGCGGCTAAATGAGTCGAAGCCTTGCCAGGCATATCGAGATCCGAGATCTCGTAGAAGGCGAGGTTTTTCTCTTGGTGGGCGCAGTTGTAGCTGGCCGAATCGAGAAGGCTCCAGAGGATGTTCTTTCGCAGGTATTCGTGATCATCGGTCATCGGGTTCTTGAGCTTATAGCCCGCTCCGGTATTGAGATAGGCGAAACTATCGGCATGCTTCTCGTCGACCAGGCTATAGGTGACGACCTCGGTGAGGCCGTTGGCCCGCAAATGACGCCGGATCGCGAGCTTCGTCTTCTGGCGCGGAGTGAGTCCGCCCTGAGTTGAAAGCGAGGCATCCGGAAGTTTGCTCTTGATGTTCTCAAAGCCCAGTAAGCGGATGACTTCCTCGCTCACATCGGCTTCGCCCGACATATCGACGCGGGAAGAAGGGATCCCTAAGAGGAAACTGTCCCCCTTCTCTTCCAAAATCGTGAGATGGTCCCGTGACAAAACTTCTTTCACCTGCTCGCTCGTGAAGGATGTTCCGAGCCGGCCATTGATATAGCTTAGCGAGGTCCGGATCGTCTTCTTTTCGTGAGTCAAGGTATCGTAAACGACGTCTTCCGAAACGGAAGAGGCCGCGGCAAGATCCTTCAATAACGAAAGCGTGAGCGCCAAAACGTCTTCCGCCTGATCGGGGTTAAGGCCCTTCACGAAGCGGGCGCTCGATTCGCTCACGAGGCCGAGCCGATTCGAGGTATGGCGGATCGCCGCGCCCTGGAAGAGGGCGGCTTCGATTCCGACGTTCTTGGTCTTTTCATCGACCGCGCAGGCTTTCGAGGTCATGATGCCCGCGAGGCACATCGGCTCGTCCTTGCTCGTGACAAGAAGATCGCCCTTCACGAGGGCGTAGCTCTTATCGTCCATCGCCAAGAAGTTGCCTTCGAGATCATCCTTTACCACAAGTTCCTTCGCCGGAAGCTTGTCGAGGTCGTACATATTGAGCGGCTGGCCCGTGAGGAGCATCACATAGTTGCCGATATCGACGATGTTGTTGATGCTTCTCACCCCTTCGGCTTCGAGGATTCGCTTGAGCCATTCGGGCGAGGGTTTCGTCACGACATCATGGGCTTCAGCAAAGCGGAATAACGGGCATTTCGCCGTGAGACTATTCACTTTGAAGTCCGTCTTTTTCCGCGCCACCGCCTCCACTTTCGGGAATTTGACTTCTCGAGAAAGAAGGGTGCCGACTTCAAGGGCGACGTTCTCCATCGCGTTGAGGTCGCTCCGGGACGGAAGCAAATCCAGATCGAGGATCGCGTCATCGAGGCCGAGGTAGGCTAAAACGTCTTCCTGACCGATTTCGGCGTCTTCGGGAAGCTCTTCGATGCCCGAGCACTGCTTTTCCGAGAGGAATTTCTTATCGACGCCGAGCTCATAAAGGGCGCAGCACATCCCATCGCTATCGACTCCGCGGATGTTGCTCTTCTCGATTGTCACGAGCGGCAAAACGGCGCCGGTTCTCGCAACGATCACCTTGAGACCAGCCCGGGCGTTCGGCGCGCCGCAGACGATCTGATGGATTCCGTATTTTTTGCCTTCATCGACCTGAAGGACATGAAGGTGATCGCTATCCGGGTGCTTCTCGCAGCTCAAGATATGGCCAATCACGAGGTTCGTGGCTTTGGCGCGGTAGGCGATCTCTTCGACTTCGACGCCGGCGAAGGTCAATTTCTTGGCGAGCTCTTCGGGCGTGACGTCATCGACTTTGACGAACTGATTCAGCCAATGCATGGATACTTTCATACGCTATCTCCTTATTTCTCCGAGAAACTCTTGAGGAAGCGGACGTCGTTTTGGTAGAAACGGCGGATGTCGTCGACCCCATAACGGAGGATCGCGACCCGCTCGATGCCGACGCCAAAGGCAAAGCCGCTATAGACTTTCGGGTCATAGCCGCACATCTCCAGGACATGGGGATGGACTTCGCCGGCCCCGAGAATCTCGATCCAGCCGGTTCCTTTGCACATCGAGCAGCCTTTGCCCCCGCAATTGGCGCAGGAAACATCGACTTCAACCGAGGGCTCAGTGAACGGGAAATAGGACGAACGGAGGCGGATTTCCCGCTTCTCGCCGAACATTTTCTTCACGAAGAGCTCGAGGGTCCCTTTGAGGTCCGCCATCGAGATGCCTTTATCGACCACCAATCCTTCGATCTGGCCGAATTCATGGGAGTGAGTCATATCGTCATCGTCCCTCCGGTAGCATTTGCCCGGGCAGATCATCCGGATCGGGGCGTTCCCGCCCTTCGCGAGCATCGTGTGGGCCTGAGCGGCCGAAGTCTGGGTTCGTAACAGAAGCGAATCGTCGATGTAGAAGGTATCCTGCATATCTCTCGCCGGATGATCCTTCGGCACATTGAGGAGCTCGAAATTGAAGTGATCGGTCTCGACATCGCGGCCTTCCACCACCTCAAAGCCCATCGAAGCGAAGATTTCCGTCATCTCGTCGACGATGATGTAATAGGGATTGATCGGGGCGGCATCCTTCCGATAGCCGGGCAAGGTGATATCGACCTGCTCTTTTTCTAATTTCGCGTTGAGGGCCGCCGTTTCCAAGGCCGCGTTCTTCGCGTTGAAAGCGTCGATGACCGCCGTGCGGGCGTCATTGACGGCTTTCCCGAAGGAGGCGCGTTCCGCTTGGGGGATGTCCTTCATGAGCGACATGAACGAAGAGAATTCGCTTTTCTTCGCCAAATAGGTGTTCCGAATCCGGGTGAGGGCATCGAGGTCTTTCGCCTCGGCGATCTCCCCGAGGGCCTTCGTTTTGAGGTCTTCGACTTTCTTGAGCTCTTCCATAAGAGCCTCCTTCAATGAATAAAAAAGACGGCCGGGAGCGGAGTTTTCCGCGGTGCCATCCCATTCCCTGAGCCTCCTTCACGGAGCCAGGCTTTTTTAGCGTTAACCCCGCCGAGGGAAGAATCTCTTCTTCGTTCTCCGAGACGAACTTCCTCTTTTCTATCCTGGGGCGATTGCTCTACCCGCCCTTCCCAGACAAGACTTTCGAAAGGAGTACTCTTTCTCTTCTTAGAACGCCTTTAATTCTAATCGCTTCCGAAGGAAAAGAAAGAACAAAAAGCCTCTCGATGAGGAGAGGCTCTTATTGCGGAAGGACGATCGAAGGGATTTCCGGATAGTTTGAGAGGGCGGGATTCGGATCGGGGATCGCGGCCGCGCTGCCGGAAAGGGCATGGAGAGTGCCTCCGCCGGAAAGAGCCGTCACGAAGCCCGAAGGATTCGAGTCGGCATAGGCGGTTTTGAGTTTATCAAGGTTCGCAGAAGCTTCGAAGGAGAAACTGATTTTATCCAAGCCTTTTTCGCTGAAGATAGTCTCACTATTAAAACTGAAAGAATCGAGGCAATCCCCGAATTTCTTGATCGGGGTGAGCACGCTCGAATTGATCACGGTCCATTGGGCGAAATTGACGGATTTCTTAATCGCGGTCACCACCACGTTATAAAGCGAGGCGAAGGATGAAACGCTTTGGCTCATCACATAGGGGCTTTCGAACAAGGACGAGCTCGAGGCATTCCCTTTTTGCGGCTCGGAAGTCGTGAAAGTCGTCTTGAGGGTATTCTCATCGCTCACATCGGATTTCATCGCATCGACAAGATAGCCGACGAGGGCGGGGAGATGCTCCTCTAACGGAACGAAATAGGTTAGCGAAGAGCCGATGGCCGAGGGGAAAGTCGCCTTGGCCCTGTTGTCCGAGGGAAAAGCCCAGGACTCATTGCCTTTGGTCGATTGAACGAGGCTATTGATCCCGCTCACAAGAACCGAGGCGCCCGAAAGATCAAAATAAGCAGCCGTGAGATTGGCGTAGGTTTTGATGCCCGTTGCCGTCAAATAAGTTGGCGAAGAGGTCCCCTGCTTCACGCCAAAGGAAGGGAAATCGGCGATCACGCCAGTCAGAATGCTGTCGCCCACCGAATCCTTGAGACCATTCAATAAGAACTGCAAGGGATAGGTTTCATCGGAGACTCCGGCCGTATAGCCTAAAGTGAATGGATCCGAGAAGTTGATGCTCGGCGCCGAAGAGGCCGCCGCTAATTTGCGGCCCTGAACCGAGGCGCTTGAAGCCGAAGACGAAGAAGTCGCGGGCTGTTCGACCGGGGTATAGGTGATTTCAAAATCATCGGTCATCTTGGTATGATCGCTCGGACGGGTATAGCCAAAGCCGATCTTGTCGTGGGCCACAAAGGCATCAAGGCCTTTCGTGAGAGCGGCGAATCCCGTTTCGGAATCGATGCTCGAAGCGGCCCAACTCGACGAGGAATTGCCCTTTCCGCACGCTGACAAAAGGAGCGGCAGCGCGAGGACGGCAACAAGGTTTTTGTATCTAAAAAAGGTCTTCATACGGCCTTATTATAACCAAGATTTTCGAAATGTCCCTTATTTTACTTTCGAGAAAGAAGATACATCAGGATCCCGCCGGCGATCGCCACGTTCAAAGAATCGATTCCCCCCATCGGAATCCGCACGTTCTGATCGGCTAAAGCCAAAAGCGATTCGTCCACGCCCCGCGCCTCGTTTCCGAGGATGAGGCAAAGGGGGCAATCCAAGGTTTTGATCTCCTCGGGCGGAACGGAAGCCTTGAGCGAGGTCGCCACCACCCGATAGCCTCGGGCCTTAAGATCTTTCACGTCCTCTTCCGGGGATTTCGCGCTTTCCAAGAGGTTGAGTCCGAAGATCGCCCCTTGGGAGGCAAGCAAGACTTTGCTGGCGTAGGCTTCGGCGGAGCCCTTCGAAAGGATCACGTCATGAAAGCCGAAGGCCAAAGCGGTCCTTAATAAGGTGCCCACGTTTCCGGGGTCCCGTACTTCATCGAGATACAAAAGCCGGGGGTTCGCCGGTGTTTTCGCCGGAACTTTATGGCACAAAGCAACGATGCCTTCAGGCGAAACGGTGCTTGAGAGTTTGGCGATGATTTCCGGGGTGACGAGATAAGTAGGGACCTCGGTGGGGTAATCCTTGAGAGCAAAGATCATCGTGACAGCATTCGCCTTGAGCGCCATCTCGACGAGGTGAAAGCCTTCGACGAGGAAGCTTTCGCCTTTCCCGTCTTTGGCCTTATAGGCCTCTTTGATTTTGGCGTTGTCTTTGCTTTGGATGAATTCACTCATAATGGTGCTTCCTCAGTTTAGCATGAAGCAAATCATAGTTGGGGCAAAAACGGTAGACGATTTGGTAAAACGAATCCGAGTGATTGAAGACGAAATCGTGAGCGAGTTCGTGGACCACCACCGAAATGATCGTCTCGGGGGCATAATGGGCCAACGCGGTCGTGAAGGTCAAAGCGTGGGTTCTCTGGCTATTGACCCCATAGCGGCTTTCCATGCTCCTCACCCGGACGCGATAGGGTTTCTTGACCCCCATTTGGCTTTCGTATTCCCGGACTTTCGGCGTCACGAATTCCAAGAGTTTCGCCTTGAGGATCTTCGCTCGTTCCTTCTCGGGGAGCGCCCCGAATCCCGGATACGAGGTCTTCACGCCGAAAAGATAGACTTCATCGGTGGTATAAGGAGGCTCATAAGCCATCTTCTTCAGCATCTTCGGGAAGAATTTATTGATCGAATCCTGCAAGCTCTTTCGCGAAATTCCATAAGGGCACGAGACGCAAAAAGTCTTGCCGTCTTTCGCGAAATGGAAGCGGATGTTCCGCATCCGTTTATACGTGATGAGACAAGGGTAGACTTCCGTCCCGTAATGAAGCGACCAACTTTCCTGCATGGGCCTTATTATAAGCGCTTCCTTCGGGCGCACGTAGAAAAGACGTTAAGAAAAGAGTAGACTAGTCCCGCAATGGAAAAAATCTTGATCAGCGCCTGCTTGACGGGCGAAAAATGCAAATACGATGGCGGAACGAATAGCTTCCCGTTCTTAGAGCAACTCGCGAAGAAATACGAGCTTGTTCCTTTCTGCCCCGAAGTCTCGGGTGGGCTTTCGACCCCGCGCGAACCGGCCGAGCAGGTGAAAAACAGCGTCTTAACGAAGAGCGGCAAAGACGTGACCGCCCAATACAATGCCGGCGCCGAAGCGGCCCTCAAGGCCTGCAAGTTCTTCGGGATCCGAATCGCGATTCTTAAGGATAACTCGCCTTCTTGCGGCTCGCGCCACATCGATGACGGCACCTTCACCCACACGCATATCGAAGGCTTGGGCGTGACCGCTCGTCTATTGATTGCAAATGGCATCAAAGTTTATGCCGACACCGATAACCTCGCCTTCCTTTTGGGCGAGAGCGAAGAAGTAAAGCAAGCCCGGCTTGAGCGCAACCTCAAGAAAGAGGAAGAGCGCAAAGAGCTTCAGGACCAGGTTAAAGCGGGCCTCATCTCCCAAGAGGATATGGACCGCCGGCTCCTTCAGAAAAAAGAGCAAGAGAAAGCCCGGAAGTTCGGCCATGGACATGGCGGACACGGCTTCGGCCACATTTCGCATGGCCATAATGGCTATGGCGAGCATCGTTCCTATGAGCACCGCCCCTACGACCACGAAGGCCAGGATGGGGAGCGTTCTTTCGACGAACACAAGCATTTCGATCATAAGCCCTATGGATCCCACGAGGGCTATGGCGAGCACAAGAGCTATGGGCATTCGTCCTATGGCCACTCCTCCTATGGCCATCATGAAGGCTATGGCGAGCGCAAGAGCTACGACCACAAACCCTATGACGGCGAGCATTCCTCTTACGAGCATAAGCCCTACGATGGGGAGCATAAGTCCTACGACCACAAACCGTATGGGCATTCGTCCTATGGCCACAAGCCTTATGGCGAGCATTCCTCCTACGGGCATCACGAGGGCTATGGCGAGCATAAGCCCTATGATGGCGAACACAAGAGCTACGATCACAAACCGTACGATGGCGAACACAAGAGCTACGGGCATTCGTCCTATGGCCACTCCTCCTACGGGCATAAACCCTATGACGGAGAGCACAAGTCATATGACCATAAGCCGTATGATGGTGAGCACAAATCCTACGATCATAAGCCGTATGGCGGTCATTCTTCTTATGGCCACAAGCCCTATGGCGAGCATAAGAATTACGGCCACAAACCCTATAACAAGGGCGGCTACCATTCCTTCCACGACAAGAAGGTAGGCGGCAACGATGGCGACAAGTAGCGAGCATCATCTCATTGTTCATATGAGCGCCGTGGCGATCTTCGGCGCCCTTTCTTTCGTCCTGACCGCCTTTTGCCAGATTCCTTATGCCGGCGGGGCGGGCTACTTCAATTTCGGCGATATCGTCAACTTGGTTTCAGCCCTCTTATTGGGCCCCTTCGAAGGCGCTTTGGTCGGGATCCTCGGCGGCACTTTGGCGGACCTCTTCTCCGGCTACGTGATGTACGCCCCCTGGACCTTATTGGCCAAAGGGCTCATGGGCTTAGCGGCCGGCGGTTTGTACATTGTCCTAAAAAATAAACACTTCTGGCGTTTTACCTCTCTTTTTGCTGGCGCTACTTTGGAGATTCTCTCCTACATGATCGGCTATCTGGTCCTCTTAGGGAATGGCGGGCTTCTCTCCTCCGCTTTCGATTGCATCCAAGCCTATGGCTCCGCCATCGTCGCAATCCCTTTATTCCTCGCGCTTGAGAAGACGAAAGTGAGCGAGCGATTCGCTCAATAAGCGAAAACAAAAAGGCACTGCTTCCGCAATGCCTTTTTTCTTTTTCCCGAACTAGTGGGCTTTCGGCGCGTCATCCGCGCTTTCGGCAAGATTGTGGCGATCGTCATCCTTCAAGAAGAGGACGACCCCGATCGTCACGCAGATGAGAGCGGCCAAAACGAGGGCGGTTCCGGCGACGATAAAGCCCCAACCCAAATTCCCGATCGAGAGCGAAAGCAAGACGATGGCAACGACGAGGCAGGCAACAGCGACCCAGAGGACGACTTTGGCTGCGAATTTCATGGTTTTAATTCCTTTCGACAAGTTCACTATAGCATAGAAAAAGGAAAAACAAAGGACGAAAAAAGGATGGCCGGTTCCCCTGCCATCCTCTTCATTCGCAAGGATTAGTAAATCCGCTTCTCGCTCTCCGGATCGAAGAGGTGCGCCTTCGGGATTTCGAAGGTGACCGGGACGAGGTCGCCGATCTTGATCTCGTGGGTAAGCGGGATCTTGGCGACGAGGTCGATGCCGGCGAAATCGCTATGGACATAGTATTCGTGGCCCAAAAGCTCCGCCACCGCGACCTTGAGATCGTAAGAGCCAGCGCCCTTTCCTTCGTGAATATCTTCCGGACGGATGCCAAACACGACCGGATGGGAGCCCTTAAGAGCGGCTTCGTCTTTCTCGAGATTGGCTTGGACTTTCGCCTTGTCTTCTGCTTTGACGTTCGGATCCTTATCCATTTCGGCGATCTTGGCTTTGAGGGCTTCGACTTCCGCCTTGTAGAATTCGTCGTGGACTTTGGCGACATCCGGAGTGCAGGTGATCTTCTTGCCATCACTCAGGGTGATGATGCCCTTCTCGTAAGTGGCTTTCATGAGGTTCATTGACGGCGAGCCGATGAAGCCCGCGACGAAGATGTTGGCCGGATGATTGTAGATTTCGATCGGCGATCCGATTTGCTGGATGTGGCCGAGCTTCATGACGACGATGCGCGAGGCCATGGTCATGGCTTCGGTCTGGTCGTGGGTGACGTAAATCGTGGTCGCATTGAGCGCTTCGTGGAGCTTGATGATCTCCGAACGCATCTGAACCCGGAGTTTGGCGTCCAAGTTGGAGAGCGGCTCATCCATCAAGAAGACCTTGGCGTTGCGGACGATGGCGCGGCCGAGGGCGACCCGCTGACGCTGGCCACCGGAGAGGGCCTTCGGTTTGCGGTCGAGGTATTCTTCGATCTGCAAGATCTTGGCGGCATCGTGGACCCGCTTATCGATCTCCGCTTTCGGGAGATGGCGGATCTTGAGGCCGAACGCCATGTTGTTATAGACGGTCATGTGCGGATAAAGGGCGTAGCTCTGGAAGACCATCGCGATATCGCGGTCCTTCGGGGAGCGATCGTTCGAATATTCGCCATCGATATAAAGCTCGCCATTGGTGATGTCTTCGAGTCCGGCGATCATGCGGAGCGTGGTTGATTTGCCGCATCCCGACGGCCCGACGAAGACGATGAATTCGTGCTTCTTGATGTCCAAGGTGAAATCAAAGACGGCCTGGACGTTGTTGTCGTAGACCTTGTCGACGTGACGGAGCGAGACGTAAGCCAAATCGGCCGGCTTCTCTTTCGGAGCCTCTTTCTTGGCTTCGGCGAGTTCCTTTTTGCGGGCTTTGATGTCCGCCTTGCTGACAGTGGCTTGGCCCTCAGGGGTCTTCGCCTCGGCTTCCTTCTTCTTAAAAAGCGCCATAATGACTCTATTTCCTCCAAATTTGAGTCTATTATAGCGCTTTGCTTTCATTTATCTTGTGCAGACTGCACAAATCGACTAACGGGGTGCCCCAAGCTGGAAATAGATCTCGAGCAAAAGGGCGTTATGGTAGTCCCGGATATCGAGTTGGGTGATGTCGATGAATTGGGCGAGGCGGTAATTGAACGTGTTCCGATGGATGATGAGGGTCTCGGCCGCCAAAGAGGCATTGAGCCCGCAGCGGAGAAACGCCCCTGCCGTGAGCAATAATTCATGGGGCACTGCTTTGAATTCCTGAGACAATAAGGGCAAAGATGAGAAATCCCCGAACGAGAATTCCTTCATCAGGATGTCGCTCATGAAAAGGCATTGATTCGGGAAATAGGCCAAGGCTTCCTTGAGGAGCTTCTCTTCGAGCTCGTCCGCTTTGTGGGCGGCGAGGAAAGTGATCGTGACCCCGATGTCGTCGTGGATCATGAGGACGATTCCCTGAAGCCGGACCGCGAACTTCTCATCGGCCAAGAGGTAGCCCTTCTCGTCCGAAAGGTAAAGGATCTCATAAGGGACGCCTAAACCATCGAGCGCGTCGGAGAGGGCCTCCCGCTCGATCTTCCCGTTCGCCAAGAAGAAGTAATACTTGTTCATCTGAGCCTTAACAAGAAGCTTTCGTAGGGTTCCAGCGTGAAAACGTGGTTCTGGATCACGACTTTGTCGTAGTTATGAAGAAGCACATCGGCGATTTCGTAATAGAAGGTGAAATAGACGCGATACGGCCGCATATTCGAGATCACCATCAACTTCTTCACTCCTTCATGCATATAGGCGAAGACGTCGGGGTGGTTCGGGTCGACAATCGAAAGCGGCCCATTGAGGACCTGATCATTGACCAGCGCGTCCTTTCGTAAGGCGATCGCATATTGATAGAAATTAAGGATCGAGTATGGGTCTTTCATCTCATCGAGGACGTTGACCCCCTCGAGATAGTTCGGGTTGGCGGCGTTGATGGGCTTCCCGGTCGTAAAGCCGGCATTGGGATCGCGGTTCCATTGCATTGGGGTCCGGGCATTGACTCTGGAGCACCGATGCAAATAGGAAAGGATCTGCTCTTCCGAATAGCCTTGTTTCCGGCAGGCCATCACATCATTTTTGGTGCCGACATCGGTGAAATAGCTCTCGGCATCCGGATAGGTGGCATTGCTCATGCCGATTTCCTCGCCGTTATAAAGGAACGGGGTTCCATAAAGGAACAAAAGGGTGGTGAGAAGCATCTTGGCGGATTCATTCCGATACTGAACGGAGCCATATTGGCTTACGACCCGCGGATGGTCATGGTTGCACCAATAAAGCGGCATGTCCGCCTTGTCGTGGCAGACGTTATACCAATGCATGAAGTTGCTCTTGAGCGAAAGGACGTCGGTTTTGATGTCCTCGTCCTTCTTGCCGATCGAACCATAATTCCCGTTATTCCAAACGGTATCGAAATTGAAAACCATCGAGATCGAGCCGTTCACCCGGTCTGCCATCTTGAGGGCATCTTCGGGCGAGATGCAGCCGCCAGCCTCGCCGACGGTGCAGCAATCGTAATGGGAGAAAACATTCTGCTTGAGGAGCTGAAGATAATCAAAAAGTTCAGGCCGATTCGAGAATTTGCTCGTATCATAGACACAGCCATCCAAATCGGGCTTTCCCGTCGAATCACTGAACGAAAGATCCTTGGCGAGGTGGGCCACCGCATCGAGCCGGAAGCCATCGACTCCTTTATCGAGATAGAACTTCGCGATCTTGTAATATTCTTCCCGGAGCAACGGGTTGGCCCAATTCACATCGGGCATCTTCTCCGAGAAAATATGGAGATAGAAATCATCGGTTCCCGGAATCTGCTTCCAAGCCGAGGTGGCGAAGAAACCCTTCCAGTTGGTCGGCGGGAGGAGCTTGTCCCCCGATTTCTTGCCTTTTTGAATGAAATAATAGCCATGTTCCGGAGACGAGACGTCTTTAAGGGCGCTCTGGAACCAAGGATGCTGATCGCTCGTGTGATTGAGCGGGAAATCGAGCAAAATCCGGATTCCCCGGAGATGGGCTTCCTTAAGAAGCCGATCCAAATCCGCCATCGTGCCGTATTTCGGGTTGATGGAATAGTAATCGCTCACATCGTAGCCGTTGTCGTCCATCGGCGAGGCAAAAATCGGGCCGATCCACAAGAGGTTGACGCCTAAATCATGCAAGTAATCAAGCGAAAGAATGATGCCACCGAGATCACCGATGCCATCCCCATTCGAATCCCGGAAAGATTCGGGATAGATGATGTAGCCGACGGAGTGCCGCCAGAAGGCGCTGGAGGGATTATTTTCCATATGTTCGTCTTCCATTATAGCAAAAACTTTTTCGTTCGCGCGAGTGTTCCGCTCGGGAGAGTGCCAAAAGAGACCTTCGAAAACGTTTTCGGGCATTCCTCCCGAAAAAGAATGACTCTTTTCGGCCCTCTTGATAGAATATCAAGGCACTATGAAAAAGCTCATTCTCACCTGCTCCCGCCTGATCAAAGGCCATGAAACCGTCTACTGGCTCTCGCTCGTCGCCCAAGTCGCGATGATTCTCTGCCAGATTTTCACCACCTTCATGAGCAAGGTTCTCGTCGATACCCTTCAAGGCATCGACCAGCTCGAAAAAGCCCGTTTCGTCGAGACTTGGGTCATCTGGCTCATCACTGGCGGGCAAGGCAATCAGTATTTAATCGATCACCAGATCGTGATCTTGCCGGTGACAATCACCGTCGCCGCGGTCGTGACCGCGTTGGCGTCCCTCATCCGGATGGGGATGCGGGGCTATGTCGCTGCCGTGATCAACGGCTCGATGCAGCTCACGCTTTTCGACCATTTGGAGCGGCTTCCTTATTCTTATTATAAGAAAAACAAATCGGGCGATTTGATCCAGACCTGCACCCGCGACCTCGATGTGCTCCGGAAATTCATGATCGCCGATGTCTCGAACTTCAACTGGACTTTATGGATGGTCCTCTTCTGCTTCGCTATTTTGGTCAGCATCTCCTGGAAGATCACCCTCGTTGCCCTCGCTCTCTTCCCAATCATGTTCCTTTATTCGTTCTTCCTGATCAAGAAGGTTCGTGACCTCTACCGCCAGACCGATGATTCGGAAGCGAAAATGACCGACAAGATCTCGGAAAACCTCGCTGCCGTCCGCATCGTCAAAGCCTTCAATGCCGAGCGTTATGAGATCTCAAGTTTCGAGGATTCGCTCACCGATTACAAAGAGAAATTCATCCGTTGGCGCAGGCTTTCGGCTTTCTTTTTCTCCTCGAGCGACATCTTCGTCTTCGGAAGCAAACTGGCCGCCCTCCTTTATGGCATCTACCTCTGCTATGCCGAATACCAAGTCCCCGGCAGCGGCATCAACCCCGGCACCCTCGTCCTTTCTTTCAGCTTCGTCAACATGATGGTCTGGCCGTTACGCGAATGCGCGACCTCCCTTTCGAATATGGGCCAATACATCGCCTCGAGCGATCGGGTCCGCCTCATTCTTGAAGAACCGCTCGAGGATACGACCTCGGGCCTCACCCCGGCGATCAAAGGCGATATCGTCTTCGACCACGCCGGCTTCAAATACGAAGATGCCGCCACCGAAGTCATCCACGATGTCTCGTTTTCGATCAAAGCGGGTCAAACCGTGGCCATCATGGGCAAAACCGGAAGTGGCAAGTCGACCCTCTCGCTCCTTTTGACTCGGCTTTATGACTACACCTCCGGCTCGATCACGATCGACGGGGTCGAACTCAAGGACATCCAAAAGGCCTATCTCCGCCGGAACGTCGTCCCGGTGCTCCAGGATCCCTTCCTTTTCTCAAAGTCGATCAGCGAAAACATCTTGATGGCCAATAAGAAAGCCAGCAAGGACGAGGTTGTCCGGGCCGCCCGGATCGCCGATATCCATGACACCATCGTCACCTTCAAAGATGGCTATGACACTGCGGTCGGCGAAAAAGGCATGTCTCTCTCGGGCGGGCAGAAACAACGGGTTGCGATCGCCCGCACCATCCTTTCGAATGCCCCGGTTTTGATCTTCGATGATTCCCTTTCCGCCGTCGACACCGAGACGGATCTCGCGATCCGCTCGAACCTGAAGGAATGGGAGAAGAACACCACCACCCTCATCATCACCCACCGGGTTTCGACCGCCAAAGACGCCGATCTCATCATCGTTCTCGAAGATGGCAAAGTCGCCGAGATGGGAACCCATGAAGAGCTTCTGAAACAGCCAGGCCTTTATCAAAACATCGCCAAGATCCAAACCAAGATGGTTTCGTTGCCGAAAGAAGGAGGCGCCTTATGAGCGGAGAGAACGAAGAAGAAAAACTGCCCGATAAGTTCAACGCCCGCATCTGGGTCAAGATCGGCAAATACGCCCTGCAAAAGTGGCCTCTTTTGATCGTGATCGTCCTCATGATGCTCATCACGACCTATTACGATTCCTCCTTCGTCCCGGTCATGAACGCCGGTGCGATCGCCGCCGTCGGTGATCTGGCTTCTTTTTCCCAAGCCGGCAATATCTATGACGCGGTCATTCACGTCAGCTTCATCAGCGGCGTCTTCGAACTCGATCTCAGTTTCACCAACTTCATGATCACCGAGATCGCGATGATCCTTTTACGGAGCTTCTCGATCTATTGGACTTTCTACCTCACGAACTACCTCGACATGGTCATCATGACCTCGCTCCGGCGGGATACCTTCCACCGGGTTCAGGAATTGAGTTTCAGCTACTTCGATAAGACCAACTCCGGCTGGCTCATCGCCCGCATGAACAACGATACCTCCTCGATTGGCGACGTCCTTTCTTGGGATATCATCTCGGCGTTTTGGGCCTTATTCGACCTCTTCTTCACCCTCATCACGATGTTCTCCTATAACTGGCTCCTTTCGCTCGTCGTCTGCGCCTCGATCCCGGTTGTGGCCATTGTGATTCCGCTTTTCGAGCGTTCCCTTTTGAAGAAATGGCGGACCGCCCGGAACGCCTACTCCCGCTTCGTCGGCTGGCTCGCTGAGGCCATCAATGGCTCCAAGACGATCAAGACCCTCTCGATCGAAGAGGAGGTTTCCTCGGAGGCCAAAGGCATCGTCGAGGACATCAAAGCCAAACGCTGGAAGGCCGCGAAGACCAACGCCCTTTTCCAGCCGCTTGTGTCCTTCATCTCGATGATCATGATCGCGGTCGTCGTGAGCGTCGGCATCAAGATGATTCAAGAACAAACCACCACGGCGGGCACCGTCGAAATGATCGCCACCATCGTTCTTTTCATCTCGTTTGTTTCCCAGATCTACGATCCGCTTCAATCGATGTCAGAGATCTTCAGCGACTTCATGGCCTCCCAGGCTGGAGCCGAAAAGGTCGGCCAGCTCCTCGATGCCAAAGTCGACATCGTCGACAAGAAAGACGTCATCGCGAAGTATGGCGATATCTTCAATCCGAAGAAAGACGCCTACGAGAAACTCAAAGGCGAGATCCGCTTCGAGAACGTCACCTTCGACTACGGGAACGGCGTCGAAGTCATCCATCCGCTCAGCTTGGATGTCAAAGAGGGCACTTCCCTCGCGATTGTCGGCGAGACCGGGAGCGGCAAGACCACGATGGTCAACCTCATCTGCCGCTTCTACGAACCGACCAAGGGCAAGATCTACGTCGACGGAGTCGATTACCTCGACCGCTCTTTGGGCTGGCTTAGGAGCAACATCGGCTATGTCCAGCAAACCCCCTTCGTTTTCTCGGGCAGTTACAAGGACAACATCCGCTATGGCAAATTGAACGCCACGGACGAAGAGATCGTCGCAGCGGCGAAACTCGTCGGCATCGATGAGTTCATTCGCGCTCAGCCAAAAGGCTACGACACCATCCTCGAAGATGGCGGCGGCTCGCTCTCCCAAGGCCAGAAACAGCTGGTTTCCTTCGCTCGGGCCATCATCCGGAACCCGGCGATCCTGATCCTCGATGAAGCCACTTCGTCAATCGACACCGAAACCGAGGCGGCCGTCCAAAAGGCGATTCAGCCGCTTCTGAAGGGCCGGACTTCGATCACGATCGCCCACCGCTTATCGACCATCGTCAACAGCGATCGGATCTTGGTGATGGACCATGGCACCATCATCGAAGACGGGAGCCACAAGACGCTCATGGAGAAGAAAGGCGCTTATTACCAGCTCTACATGAACCAGTTCAAGGATCTCTCGATCCAAGAACAGGTGGATACCTACTCGAGTCAGATCGAAGCTAAAGGCGTCAAAATCTGAGATGAGATTCGCCCAAAAGGAGGAGGAAACTTCTCCTTTTTCATTTTGTCAATCTGCTCCGTTATTTTGCTTTGACGATGAAAAACCCTTAGAGTAAAATTAGAAATTGAATCATGAGGTTTCATTCCCACATTAAAACCCAGCGTCGGATTTTCTTTGGAATTTCCCTTTTAGCCCTTTTTCGGGCTGCGCCCAGGTTTCGGGATATTCGACGGCGGCCTCGCTCGATAAAAACGAAGAAGTCACTCTCACTTTGTGCGGACCGAGTTTGACCAATAACGCTTTGGAAGACACAATTACGGGCTTCAACAAGATCTATCCTAATTGCAGCATCCATTATGAATCGGTGATGAACTATAAGACGAATTTGGCCACTCGCTTAAAGAACAACGATTCGGTCGATCTTTTCGTGATCCCTAAAATGTTCAATAGCGATGGATCGAATTACATCAAGATTGATAGTTATTCGAATTATTGCGAGGATTTCCGCGCTGCCGCAAACTTGGATCTTTCCAACACTTTCGAAGGGCTCATGACAAACTCTTCCTTAGCCACCGGCAATGCCTCAACGCTGTACTTCATTCCCTTTGGAGGAGAGGTTCGGGGCTTATTCGTCAATAAAACCCTTTTAGCCAGCTTGAATCTTTCTATTCCCACCACCTATACGGAATTAGTCAATGATTGCAAGCTCTTGGCGGGAGCTGACCCCCAAGGGGCGCCCACTTACGTCCCGCTTCAAGGAAACCCGGACAGTTTTGCTCAGCTCCTTTATTTCCCCGAAATCGCCAACCGTTTGGCCAATGGCGCCAACGCCGCCGAAAATACCGCCAAGGTTTCGACCTGTGCTGATGGAGTCGAGGAGATTTTCAAGGATTCGCTCCAACGGCTCTACGATCTGATGGCCAACTACTATTACGATTACGACTATTGCGAGACGAATCTCGGCAACTTCAAAAGTACCGATGACCTCGACTCGATCTATACCTTTTTGGACATTCGGAAAAATACGACCACGGGCCTCTATGAGAAAAAGAGCGACCTCGGGAATGTTCCTTTTATGCCGTGGACCCTCTTCTTCGTCTCGCTTAATCGACAAAATCAAGGAAGATTACGGCAGCCAGGTTGATTATGAATTCATCCTCTCCCCCACGAGCGATGACGGCGGGGTCGCTTATCTTTCCCCTTCGAACTGGATCGCGATGAATAAGCAGTCCACCAACGCCAAATGGTCGCTGGAGTTCTTGAATTACCTTTTCTCGACTGAAGGGAACTCGATCTACGCCAAAAGCGCCAATCTGATCCCCAATTCCAAAAACGCCTTGAGCGACATTCAGAAGATGTTCAACGTGCCCGCTGAGCGGGTCTGCCACGTCGGGCAGGTGGCTTTCTCTTATGATTTCTTCACGATCATGAAAGAAAGCCTGAAAGACATTTCGAAAGGGAATAAGCCGAAATATATGAATACCAATTCCGATGGAACCCTTTCGATTTATTCTTTCGATCATTACCTAGACAAGCTCAAGACCGCTTTTGATGAGCAAAGAAAGAAGCTCGTGGCATGAAGACGAAGAGACCTCTAAAGCTTCGCTCAGGCCTTTTGATCATCACCGGCAACCTCGCTTTATTCACCGGAATGGTCGTCTCGCTTTATTACTACACCCAAGGATATCGCGACAATATCCGAAAGCAGAACCTGGATGACATCGGCAACATCACCGAAAGTTCTTCGACGATCGCCCGCAATTTCTTTATGGATGAGAAACGACGGATCGATGACAACGTCAGCTATATCAGTCGCTTAGGATTGACCTATCCCCAAGCGTTGGATTATCTGGTCTATAGCAAAACGAGCACCAAATCAGAGAAAACGACTTACGAGATCGTCGGGGCCAATAAAAAAGGCAACGCCGCCATCCTGAAAAACGGTGTGGACACCCAAGCCACGGGCTACCCCTCAGCCGATAATTTCGAACCCGTTGTTTATTCCGATACTTCTTATTCTTCTTTTGCCACGTTCTTTTCTCCGACGGTCGAGGATTTGGCCACGCCGACAACCTTAAGGGGGTCCACCGAGTTCAGCGATGCTTATACCGCCCGTTCGTCCTTTGCCCTTTATTCGTATTTGGACCTCTCGGATGGGGCCGGAGGCAGCGTTCCTTATACCTTGCTTTGTGTCCCCGACTCCAGCGAATTCTCGACTTTCTTTTCGGGCGGGGATTCCTATCCTTCGATGAAAAGCACGATCATGAACGGCAATGGTGACTATTTGGTGGGCAACCCCGACTTCAAAGGCCAGAATCTCTTCAAATATTTCTATGACTACAACGGTTTGTCTTTGACCACGCGGAACGCCGTCCAATCGGCCTTCTCGAGCGGCAGCCAAAACGTTTTCTACTACAAGAATGCGACCGGGATCGATTGCGTTTTCCTGACCCGGCCGATCACCGATACCCCTTGGTACGTCGTGAGCGCCGTCCCTCTTTCGTCTTTCCATAACTACACTTCAAGCGCTTGGATCATCGTGACCACAAGCGTGCTTCTTCTCGCCATGATGGGCTTCAACTTCGCTTGGATGAAAGCCGCCAACAGCAAACTCCGGGAAGCGGCCAAGCGCGAAAAAGAGGCCGCCGAAAAGGAAAAGGAAGCCTCGGATGCCAAGAGTGTGTTCTTCTCGCGGATGTCCCACGATATCCGGATCCCGCTCAACGTGGTCATCGGCTCATCGACTTTGGCCCTCAAGGAGCCGAATTCCCCCACTACCCAAAGATATCTTTCCGACATCGATCAATCCGGAAAATTCCTGCTTTCCTTGGTCAACGATCTTTTGGATCTCAACAAGGTCCAAAGCGGCATGATGAGCCTCCATCCGGCCCCGTATTCCCTCAAGGAATTCGCGACCAGCATGACCTCGATCGTCGCCCCGCTTTGCGCTGAGAAGACTATTGCCTTCACCCTTGAAGGCTTCGAGGATTCCACCCCCTACATGATCGACGCCATGCGCTTCAAAGAGATTTTCTTCAACCTCCTTTCGAACTCGGTCAAGTTCACCCCGAATGGCGGCAAGATCACGATGCGGGCGACCTGGGGTGAGGAAAAGAACGGGGTTCGCACCTTGCTCGTGAGCGAAAGCGACAATGGCGCGGGCATGAGCGAGGAGTTCCAGAAGAAGATGTTCGAGCCCTTCACTCAAGAAGAGAAGAACCAGGCTCCCGGCCTCGTCGGCACGGGATTAGGCCTTGCCATCGTGAAGAGCCTCACCGCTTTGATGAACGCCACGATCACCGTCCGGAGCGCCCCCAATGTCGGCACCACCTTCACTTTGAGCTTCCCACTCACCAAGAGCACCGAGCCGATTCAGAAAACGACGGGCCCCAGCCTCGATCTTTCGATTCTCAAAGGCAAAAAGATCCTGCTTTGCGAAGATAATCCGCTCAATGCCAAAATTGCGAAGACCCTTCTTGAGAACCGGGGGATGGTTGTCGAGGTCGCGGTCAACGGCAAAGCCGGACTCGACCGTTTCGTCACCGCAATGCCCCGGACGTTCGATCTGATCTTAATGGATATGCGGATGCCGGTCATGGATGGCCTTGAAGCGGCAAAGGCGATCCGCTCCTCCAAGAAAGTCGACTCCCTTACGATTCCAATCGTCGCGATGACCGCGAATGCCTATGACGAAGACATCGACGCCTGCCTCAAAGCGGGCATGAACTCCCACCTCGCCAAGCCGGTTGATCCTGATGCGATGTACGCGGAGATCGCCAAACAAATCCGCGAGGACGAAGTCAAAAAGAACTATTAAAAAAGAAGCCATCCTTTCTCGGGAATTGGCTTCTTTTCATTTTCTTGTTTTCACTCCGCAACTTTGACGAAGGCATTGGCCCCTTTCGTGAAGAGGACGGCCATCGCATGGCGGATCTCTGGGGTATCGGGAACATTCACGAGCAAGTTGAGGGCATCCACCACGCATTCGCGGAGGGCGAAGAGGGTGAGGGCCGTCTTCCCGGCTTCAGGCAAAGCCTCATTACCTAAATATTTCAAGAACGGGCTGACACGACCAGAAAGCCGTTTCTCCATCGCCTCATACGTCTCAAGTTCCCCTTCACGTGGGAAGATCGGGGCATAGTTGCCGATGAAACGAAGGGCTGAGGGATCGGAAAGAAAAGCGCTAAGAATCCCGTTGAAGAAGGATTCGAAATCGTTAGGATATTTCGCATAAAGATCATCTTCAGTCTTGAGGAACCAGGCGAAGAGACGATCATCGGCAGCCGCGATCAGGGCTTCTTTGTTTTTGAAATGCGAGAAAACGGTGAATTCGCTGAGGCCTGCCCTTAAAGCGATCTCTTTGGTCGAGAAAGTGCCGCGGGTCTCATTCCCCGCGACCGCAATCGTGGCCAAGAGGATTTTCTCCTCGGCCCCTTCGATTTCCCTTCGGCCCATTAGGCGCGCTCCTTCTGGAAGGACATGAAGCCTTCCGAAACCCGTTTGGCGACCGCATCGCGATAGGCTGGCGAATCATTCGCGAGGCCATCGTAAACCTCTTCGACCGCGTAATTGATCTGGCGCCAGATGAAATTCCAAAGGAGATAAATTACCTCAGGGGGACAATCCTGTAAAAAGATAAACGCTTTCTTCGCGGCGGCGACATCGGCGTCAAAGGCAGCCTGTTTTGCACTTTGCTCCTCGGGCGCCTTGCCGGTCCAGAAACCATAGTTAGCTAAGAAAATCGTATATTCGGGAACCATGAACGCATGGTGGATGAGCGCTTTGACGAGACCGCCCACATCTTTCGACACCACCGCCGCTTTTTGAGCCGAGGTGATGAAATCCTCCCGGACGAGGGATAAAGCCTCATCCACGAGGGCGTCTTTGGTTTTGAACAAACTGAAAAGGGTGAATTCGCTCACGCCGCAGCGTTCGGCGATCGTCTTGGTCGAAAAACGCTTGTTGGAGGGGTTTACCGCCCCTTCTTTGATCGTGGCTTCAATCAAAGCGTCCTTCAGCGAGTCCATACTTTTTCCTTGTGTCGTTATTATAGGATTTGAGCGTAAAGAAAACCATAGGCAACTCCCATCAGGAAGGCTTGGCATTCCCTTCTTTAAAAAAGTTGCTTCTTGAGCCCTAGAAAGGTTAATATATGAGAACGTAAAAGCCGAAGTGCAAAGAATCGAGGTTTTAGGGTATGGACGAGAACGAAAAGCTCTTAGCCGACTTAGTCGCCTGGGGATGCGATGTCCCCTCGGCCCTGCCGCGTTTTTTGGATGATAAAAGCATGTATTGCATGTTCGTGAAGCAAGTCGTTGATGAGCCTGCCTTCGCCCTCCTTGGCGAGAGAATCGCGCAAAACGATGTCAAAGGCGCTTTCGAGAAGGCCCACGAACTCAAAGGGGTCGTCGCCAATATGTCGCTCACCCCGATTTTCAATACGGTCGTTTCGATCGTCGAGCCTTTGCGGGCGGGCAAATGGACGGGCGTCAAAGAAAACTATGCCACCCTCCAAAACCAATGGGCCGATTTCCGCAAGATCGTCGAAGGAAAGTAGCCTATGGAAACGAAGAAACCCCTGATTCTCATCGTTGAAGACCAGAAGATCAACCGGGACATCCTCAAAGGGATCCTCCACCGCGACTATGATGTTTTGGAAGCCACGAATGGCCAAGAAGCGCTCGAGATCGTCCGGAAAGATCCGGGCATCGCGGCGATTTTATTGGATTTGCTCATGCCGGTTATGGATGGCTATTCTTTTTTGAGCGCGATTGCCCTCACGCCCTATTCGATGATCCCGACGATTGCCGTCACCGGCGAAAACGATATCGAGAGCGAGCAGAAAGTCCTCGATCTCGGAGCGTGGGATTTCGTCTCGAAACCCTATCAGCCGATGACCTTATTGACCCGGCTTAAGCACGCGATCTCCCGGAGCGAGTATTTCTCTTTGGGGTCGCTTCTGATCAACTCCTTGGGTGTTCCTTCTGCCGTCTTTGAGGAAGACAAAGGATTGATCCGGGTGATCCGTTTCTCCCAGAGTTATCAGGACAAGCTTCTCTCCAGCCTCCCCTTCTCCCTCGACCAAGGGGTGCTCGAGAGCGAATTCCTTTCCGAGAAAGACAAGGCGGCGCTCCAGAAGGCCTTCGAGTCCTTACGGAAAAACCAGGAGCCGCTCCTCCTCTCCCTTTCAGGGAAAGAGGGAAAACCAGTACAGCTCACCCTCCGTTATTGGGGCGACAACCGGGGCGCGATGGTTGTCTTCGGCGAGTTCCAAGTCCGCTAATTTCGATTAAAAAAAGATCAATCATCGTCGATTGATCTTTTTATTTTTTTGACACTGTCTAATCTTGCCCGTAGAGATGATAATCAAGGAAGAACGCCCCAAGGCCTGAAAGGGCAAGAACGAGAGCAAGGATGAAGGCGATCATGCTGGCGGATTGGAAGGAGACCATCGTGAGGCCTAAGGAAAGAATGATCCAGACGCTATAGACGGCAAATTGGTACTGCTCTTCTTTATCCGCCTTGTCTTTGAAGAGGAAGGCGAAGACGATCTTGACCACCCCGAGAGCAAAGAGAAGGAATAAAAAGATTCCACCGCCATAGCTGAGGAGGGTCGCGCCGGCCAAGGAACAGTAGCGGAAATAATTGACGTTCCCGGGTTCGTAGTAATAGACCGGAGCGATCAGCATCACCAAAGTAAACGCCAAAAGATAGCTGGCGGAAAGAACTTCATAGACCGGCTTTTTCATCAGTAATGAGCCTCCTGCCGTTGGTAGTTCACACCCAATTTCTTCTTATAGGCCGCGATGGCCTCTTCGCCCGTGTAACCCAATAAAGGCAAGAGATTGAGGAAACTTCCAAACGCCCGGGCGTAGGTCTTCTCGTCGTAATGCTCAAGGAGGGCGCTCACGAGAGAATACGTCTGAAGAATCTGAAGAGTGAGTTCCGATTGATCGGGTTTGAACTTATGGGTGTACGTCTCGACGCCTAAGGGCAATCCCAAGGAAAGGAAAAAGTGCATTCCATCGGCATATTCATCGAGAATCACGGCTTTTTCCGAAGCGGGTTTCTCGCTCCAGAACTTGAAGCAGCGGGTCTCGTTCGCGAATTCGCCGAGTTCAACTAAAAGGGCAAGGATCCGCTTATAGTGCGTATCTTCATACGAAACGTGATGCTTCGTTTGGATTTCTTCGTCGAGCCCCTTTTGAAGCGGAAAGAGCTCGTCGAGGGTCAGATCACTCATCGCGGGAAACCTTCAATGGGGTGAGATGCCAGATGTCGCGGTTATACTCCGCGATGGTCCGATCGCTCGAGAAATAGCCGCTATAGGCGATGTTCATGATGCAGGCGTGGGCCCACTTCGCCTTATTGGCATAGAGGGCATCCACTTGATCGCAGGCCTTCGAATAGCCTTCGAAGTCCGCCAAGATGAAATACTGATCGCCCCGGTTCATGATCTCGTCGAAGATCATCCGGAAGCGCCCGTCGCTCTTGAGGGCCCAGGGGCCGGTGATGAGCGAATCGAGCACGTTCTTGATCCGGGTGTCGTTATTGTAATAATCCCAAGGATTGTAGCTGCCTTCGTCGACCATCTTCTGCACTTCCGGCTCGGTCAGGCCGAAGATGACCTCATTCTCATGCCCGGCGAGATCGGCGATCTCGATATTGGCGCCATCGAGGGTGCCGAGGGTGATCGCGCCGTTCATCATGAGCTTCATGTTCGAGGTGCCGCTCGCTTCTTTGCCCGCGGTCGAGATCTGCTCGGAGACATCGCTCGCCGGGATGATCTTCTCGGCCAAGGTGACGCCATAGTTCTCGACGAAGACGATCTTCAGATACGGCGCGGCATCTTCATCGTTATTGATCACGTCTTTGACGGCGAGGATCAGTTCGATGATCCGCTTGGCGTATTCGTAGGACGGGGCGGCTTTCGCGCCGAAGATATAGGTATGCGGCGCATGAGCGAAATGCTTCGGATCGGCCTTGAGTTCCTGATAAAGCGCCATGATGTGGAAAAGATTGAGAAGCTGGCGCTTATAGGCGTGAAGCCGCTTGATCTGGGCATCATAGATCGAATTCGGGTCGATCTCGACTTGATAGGCATCCTTCACGAATTTGGCGAAGGCGATCTTATTGTCTTTCTTGACCTTAATGAGGGCCGTTTGAGTGGCCTTATCATCGGCGAAAGCGGCGAACTTCTTGAGTTCTTTCTCCGGCGAGAGGATCCATTGATCCCCGATCCGGGAAGTGATGAGATTCGCGAGGCCCTCGTTGCTATAAAGAAGCCAGCGGCGATGGGTCACGCCATTCGTCTTGTTGTTGAACTTCTCCGGGAAGAGCTCGTAGAAATTCTTGAAGGTGTAATTCTCGAGGATCTGGGTGTGGAGTTTGGCGACGCCATTGACCGAGAAGCCGGCATAGATCGCCATGTTCGTCATGTGGATCTGGCCGTCTTTGATGATCTGCATCGCGTAGCGCTTGTCGCCATCGATCCCCTTTTCGGTGAGATAAAGGTTAAACCGGCGGTTGATCTCCTCGATGATCATGTAGATGCGCGGGAGGAGCTGCTGGACGTATTGAACCGGCCAGCGTTCGAGCGCTTCCGGCATGACCGTGTGGTTCGTGTAGGCGATCGTGTGGGTCACCACCGCCCAGGCCTCATCCCAGCCATAGCCATATTCATCCATCAGTAGCCGCATCATCTCCGGGATCGCGAGGATCGGGTGGGTGTCGTTGAGCTGGAAGACGTAGCTCTCGGCGAAATGCGAGAGATCGCCATAGCGGCGCTTCTCGCCGCGCATGCAGCTCTGCAATCCGGCGGAAACCAAGAAATATTGCTGGCGGAGGCGGAGCATCCGGCCGTGTTCGGTCGAATCGTCCGGGTATAAGCCGAAGGAAAGCTCCTTGAGGGTTCGGAGATATTCGTCAAACGAGCAATCGGTCGGAAGATTGTCCTCCGAGGGCTCGGCGCTCCAAAGCCGGAGCGAGTTGGCGACGCCATTGCGGTAGCCGACGACGCTCACGTCATAAGGCACGGCGCGGACGCTTCGGGCGTTGACCGTGCGGATGGCATAGGAGCCATCGGGTCTTAAATAGGTTTCGGCGTTGCCATAGAACTTCACGTCGACGGCGTGCTTTGGCTTCCTCACCTCGAAAACGAAGCCGTTCGAGAGCCATTGATCGGGAAGCTCAACCTGCTTCCCCTCGACGAATTTCTGACGGAAGAAGCCGTATTCATAGCGGATCGTGTTGCCATGGACGGGCAAGCCCAAGGAGGCCGCCGAATCGAGGAAGCAAGCGGCCAAACGGCCTAAGCCGCCGTTGCCGAGCCCCGCGTCCGGCTCCATGTCTTCGAGCTCATTGATATCGATGCCCATCTCGGCGAGGCCATCTTTGGCCACGTTGTAGATGCCGAGGTTCTGCATATTGCTCACGAGCAAGCGACCGATCAGGAATTCCATCGAGAAGTAGATGCACTGCTTCCGACCGCTCTTCACGATGTCCTCGCGGCAATTGCGCCAATAATACCCGGCGTAGTCGCGGACCATCTCTCCGAGGATGTCGTAGCGTTCGGTCACGTGCGAATCCGGGACGCTCCGGCCATACTTCTCCGAGAGACGACGCTCAAAATCCTGCTTGAAATCCAACTTGTTCTGGAACATATGTTCTCCTTGATGATGTTACTTCTTTTTCTTCGACGACTTCTTCATTTTAACGGGTTTTGCCTGGGGGGCCTCTTTCGGGGCTTCAGCCGGCTTCTCCGGCTCGACTTCCCGCTCCAAATGGGCGACCTTCCGCTTCAAGATGCAGGCGGCGTAGCTTCCCAGTTTGATCGAGACGTGATACGGCCGGTTCTCCGGTCCGCCTTCCTGGCTCTCCGACGGAAGGCCGTTGTATTGGTTCCAGCCGCCGTAGATGTCCTTGTCGCTATTGAAGATCTCTTCATAAAGGCCTTTGTGGGCGCAGCCGACGTCGTAAGTCTCGTAATAGTTCGGGGTCATGTTGTAGACGAAGAGCAGATCGCTCTCCCCGACCTCGCGCTCAAAGGCGAAGACCGACTGATCCGAATTGTCGACCATCATCCACTGAAAGTGGGCGGGGTTGTGCTCTTCGATCCTCATCGCGTCTTCCGATTGGTAAATCAAATTCAGATCCCGGCATTCCCGTCGGACCGAATCGTGCTTCGGGAAGCTCAAAAGGTTCCACGGAAGCGAGCGATTCTCGTTCCATTCGTCGAAGCTCGCGAGCTCATTGCCCATGAAATTGAGCTTCTTGCCCGGATGGCCGAACTGATAGGCGTAAAGATTGCGGAGCAAAGCGAACTTGGTGTCGTAATCGCCGAACATCTTGTTGATCAGGGTCCCCTTGCCGTGGACCACCTCGTCGTGGCTTAAGGGAAGCAAGAAGTTCTCGCTATAGAAATAAGCCATGGAGAAGGTGAGCTTATTGTGCTCCCACTTCTTGTAGATCGGGTCTTTCGCGTAGTACTTGAGGGTATCGTTCATCCAGCCGAGATCCCACTTGTAATCGAAGCCCAAGCCCCCGTATTCGGTCGGTTTGGTCACCCCTTGGAAGTCGGTTGAATCCTCGGCGATCATCATGATCTCCGGGTGCTCGAGATGGAGTTTGCCATTGAGGCGTTTGATGAATTCGGTCGCGCCCGAATTCTCGCCATTCGCCTTGTTGCCATCCCAGTAGACGATGTTGCTGACCGCATCGACGCGGATCCCATCGAAATGGAAATAGCAAAGGAAGTAGTTCATCGCCGACATGAGGAACGAGCGGACCGGGTCTTTGCCGAGGTCGAACTGGCAGCTCCCCCAGGGCGAATAGGTGTGGGCCGGATCGCTGTATTCATAAAGGCAAGAGCCGTCGAATTCCCGAAGCGCGTAATAATCGGTCGCGAAATGGACCGGGGCGAAATCGAGGATCACGCCTAAGCCCGCTTCGTGGCAGCGGTCGACGAAACTCATGAGCTGCTTCGGATTGCCATAGCGGGAATCGACGCTATAGAATCCGGTCGCCTGATAGCCCCAGGAGCCATCGAAGGGATACTGGGTGATCGGCATGATCTCGATGTGGGTATAGCCCAAATCCTTGACATAAGGGATCAGGTAATCGGCCACCTCTTCATACGAAGGATAGCGATCGCCGATCTTGCCTTTCCAAGAGCCGAGATGGCATTCGTAGATCGACATCGGCTTATCGAAGTTCCGGCTCCGGCCCTTGAGATAGGGCTCGTCGTGCCAGATAAAGTGCTCAATATCGAAGATCCGGGAGCAGGATTGCGGCCGCATTTCGCTATAGAAGGCGAAGGGATCGGCCTTATCGACATACTGACCGTGGGCGTTTTTGAAATGGAATTTGTAGGATTGGTAGTCATGGAGATCGGGGACGAAGGTTTCCCAGACGCCGCAGTTATCGACTTTGTTGAGTTTGTTGGTCCGAACATCCCAGCCGTTCCAATCGCCGATGACCGAGACATCCTCGGCTAACGGCGCGTAGAGGCGGAACCAAACGCCATGGAGCGTGACGGGCTTATCGCCTTTTTTCGCGACAGGCAGAACGCAATCGCCAAAGTGCGCTCCGAAATAATCGAAGGCGTGGGTGGTTTGTCCCATCAAATAATCGTACAAGATCCCGAATGCCATTTGTGATTCCTCAGTATGTTACGTCTACGAAATAGTATAAATGTTTTCATCCCTAAGATAAAGGCCGAAACGACGCCTTGATTTCGGGCCGGACAAAAAGAAAATCCCCCTAGGGGAGAAACGCCGACGGAAACCCCGAAAAATCACGGCTGGAGATACGGGGCAAAACCCTTGAGGATCAGCTCGGCCATCATCGCCCGGTTCTTCGGCGTGTCTTCGATCCGTTTTTCGATGAGAAGCTGGCCATCGCAGGTGAACTCCCGGGTGAAATAGCACCAAAGGGGAAAGGCATCCTCTTCATGCGCCAAGGGGAAATAGGCCAAAACCGAAGAGATGGTGGATTCGACGTTTTTCTTGAAATAAGCGAAATCGGAGGCTTTCTCAAACCGGGGGAAAACCCGGCAATAGTTGATGGCGAAAGCCCCATACCCCTGCCGCTTAATATGATCGTCCATCACGTGGTTGAAAAAAGTCAGGAAATCCTTGGAAAGAAGCATCCATTTGAGAATCGAGGAATAGTAATCGGCGGCGACCCGCTCATCGCAGCGGTTCAGCAAATTATCCTTATCGTGGAAATGATCATAGATCATGAATTCGGAAATCCCGAGGCGCGAAGCGATTTCTTTCGTTGAAAAACGATTGGCTTCGCTCTCGCCGGCGACCTGAATCGAAGTCAGAATGATTTTTCGTCGATGTCGCTCATTTCGCCGGACCCCCTTTCCGGAAACCCGAGAGGCCGGAAACCGCCACTTTGGCCGACATTTCGCGGTAGGCGGCGACGTCCGGATAAAGATCGCCCAGCACGAACTGGGCATCCATCAAAATCCGCCGGAAATAGCTCGACCAAAGCAAGAAAGCCTCCTCATCATCGCGTTTCCCAAAATAAGGCTCCAGGAGGTCCTTATGGGCAAGAATGTATTCTTTGTAGCGGGTAAAGGCGTTCTCCTCGTTCAAAACATGGGAGCTCGCGGTCGATAATTGATGAGGAAAAGCGTCTCCTTCGGATGGGAGAGGTAATAGTCAAGCACCCGGGCCGAGAAGACCTGCAAGGTGTCGTGATCCTCATTGATCCACTTCGCGAAAACCTCCACCGCATCGTCGCAGACGGCGCGGATCGAGGCCGAAATCAGTTTTTCTTTGCTGCCGAAACGCTGGAACAGCACGAACTCGCTCACCCCGCAGGCTTGGGCGATGGCCTTGGTCGAAAAATCCACATTGGCCTGGTTATCCCCGCCCAAGGAAATGTTTCGTCGATAAGACGCCCCTCAAGGTCCGCGATATATTTCCTGCTCACGGCTTTATTATGCGCTCACTCTTTTCTTTTTCACAAGGGGTTTCATGGGACGAAAGGGACTCGCGCGATTATCTTTTGCCTTACAGTCGTAAGGGGCGTAAAATCGTTTCCGTTATAACGAGGTAAAAATCAATGGCAAAAGTCATGGCGGTCAACGCCGGTAGTTCGTCCTTGAAGTACAAGATGTACGAGATGCCCCAAGAGGAAGTCATCTGCTCTGGCATCGTCGATCGAATCGGCCACGAGGATGGCATCTTTAAGATCAAATTCCAAGGCCAGAGTCATCAGGACGTCCTTCCGATCAAGGACCACGCCCAAGGGGTTCAGCTGATTCTCGACGCGATCAAAAAATATGAGATCGTCAAGGATCTCTCGGAAATTGCCTGCGTCGGGCACCGGATCGTCCAAGGCGGCAAATATTTCAGCAAGTCGGTCGAATTCGACGCCGATACGGAAGCGAAGATCACCAAATTGATCCCGCTCGATCCGCTTCACGCGCCGGCCCATCTCGTGGGCTTCCACGCTTTCAAAGAGGCGCTCCCGAACGCCAAGGCGATCGCGGTCTTCGACACGGCCTTCCACCAGACGATGGCGCCGGAAGACTATCTCTATCCGATCCCCTATGAGATGAGTGAGAAGTACGATTGCCGGAGATACGGCGCCCATGGCACCTCCCACAACTACCTCGCCGTCAAAGGCCAAGCCGATTTCCTCAAAGGCAAAAAAGACACGAAGATCATCTCCTGCCACATCGGCTCGGGCGCTTCGCTTTGCGCCATCCATAATGGCAAGTGCGTCGCGACCTCGATGGGCCTCACCCCGCTTGGCGGGGTCATGATGGGCACCCGGAGCGGCGATCTCGATCCCTCGGTCATGGACTACCTCTGCAATTGCGAGCATAAATCGGTCGACGAGATGTACGACATCCTCAACAAAAAGTCCGGTCTTCTCGGCGTTTCGGGCGTTTCGAACGATACCCGCGACGTCGAAGCGGCCATCAAATCCGGCAACAAGCAAGCGATCATCGCCGGCGATCTTTTCGCCCGGAGAGTCGCGGATTTCATCGGCCAGTATTTCGTGCGTCTCGGCGGGGCGGATCTCATCATCTTCTCGGCCGGCATCGGCGAGAACAGCGCCTTCTTCCGCGAAAAGATCCTTCGCGAAGTCGAAAAAGCCCTCAAGCTCGACATCGACTACAAGCTCAATGAAGTCTCCTCGGGCAAGGAAACCCTCCTTTCGACCCCCAAGAGCGCGATCAAAGTCGCGATCATCCCGACCGACGAGGAAGTCATGATTGCCCGCGATTGCTACAAGGAACTTCAGGGAACCCTCTGATTTCGGCAAGCTCCGATTTTTGAAAAGGGTAAGAAAAACCTGCCCTTTTTGTTTCCTTTGAGGGGACGGTGTGGTTTAATGGTGCAAAATAGGAAGAACGAAGCCCATGCTCAGCAAAATTTACGGAATGCTTTTCCCCCTCGCCTTGGTGGCGAGCGCCTGTTCCTCCGCGGAAAAGGCTCTTCGTCTTCTTCCTCCTCTTCCGCCGAGTTTGGCGCCAAGGAAGCCGGGGCGCTCCTCGAGACGATGGACGCGGCCAATCAGAAGAACGATTTCCTCTATCCCAGCAAGCTCCTGACTTTCGCTTTCGGGGTCACTTCCCCCACCAGCTCCATCGATGAGGAAATCCGAATCCAAGAAGGCCGTTACCTCTATTGGAAAAAGAACAGCGTGACCGGCGGGGTCAAAGATCAGAACATCCAGTATTTTTACTTCGACGATCAAGGCCAGGGCATCGCGGCTTACGATTTCGGCTCCGATAAGCATTATTCGGCTCCCTCGAAGGACATTTTCGCCTCGTTGATCGGCGAGCAGCTCGCCCAGCTCCAAAGCGAGCTCAAGAGCCTGATCGCCACCTCCGATGGCCTTTTGCTTGAGATTCTGAACGGGCTTGAGCAAGGAACGTTCGCTTCTTCCCGTTTGAACGCGAGGGTCACCTCCAACCTTTCGAGTTTCGTGAGCCTCGCTCCGGGATCGCTTTCGGGCGAATTGCTCGTCCAAGCCACCTCCGCCTCGGGGGACCCCCTGAGCCTCAATGGCAATTTCTCCTATGCCGCTTCGCTCCCGGAACGGCTCTCTTTGCGGGGCGTGACCGGCGGAAAGAGCGAAGAAACCATGACCTACACCCTCAAAGCCAACTATGCGAAAATGACGCCCTTATATCCCAATCTCGAGGACTTCGCCTCCTTCACCGGCGGCGGTTTCCTCGGCGCGTTCTCACGCCGCTGAATAGGGAAGCCGATATTCGAAAATCGCGAGATAAGGCGTCGCGGCGATGTGCTCGATCTCGATCAAGGAATAGACCCCGCTTGCCGCCGGGGTTTTATTGATGTTTTTCTCGGTCCGGTTATAGAGGGAATAGCGATCGACATAGAGGGCGCGGCTGCCGAGGTAGAAATCCTTCTGGTAGAGCAACGGATCGAGTTCTTCCGAGGAAGAGAACCAAAGGGAGGATTGGAGCACCTCCGCGCTAAAAGCCTCGGCCTCATCCGCGTTCGTGAAATAGACAAGCGAGCGGGAATACGCGTCATTCCCCTCGATCGTCTCGCGCTTGATATGGCCTTCTTTCGGAAAGGAGAGCCCCACTTCTTCGCCAACGGCGCTCACGAAGGAGAAATCGTGATTCGCCATCGGGATGAAACCGCTGAGCGAAAGGGCCAAAGACGCGAGGGCGACGAGATAGCCGGCCACCAGGTTCTTATTCACGCGGAGAAGCGGGTTTTTGCGCTTCAAAAGATAGGCGAGGGCCAGCGAAAGAAAAGCGAGGACGAGCGGGATCAGCATGACCCCCCATCTTGCTCAGGCTTTCCAAGGTGAGATCCGCCTGGGCGCTCTCATAGCTCCAAAGCATCCCCCAAAGGAAGCAAAGGGGGCAGCTCACGAGAGTGAGGATAAAAAGAATAAGCAGAATCCTCGAATCCGACTCGGCGGGTTTTCTTTTGCCATCGGGGGCGTTATTTCAGTGGCCATCGGCGTTTCCTTGGCGTATTTTTTCGCCACCATAAAGCCTTTGGAAGAGCGGATATTCCTCTTGTTTCGCCGCCTCATCCTGCTCCGGGGTCACTTCTTTCCCCTCGAGGTGGGCGAAGAGAGCGTCGAAGGCGATCACCGTCTTCCGCTCGCTTAGAATTTTCCCGTTCCGGTGCTGAAGAGCATAGGCGAGGTAAGTGACCTTCGCCTCTTCGTTCCGCCCTTCTTCGAGCGCGAAAAGGATGCGGAGTTCCGAAAAGGTCTCCAAAAGGCAGGGATTATGGACGCGGGCTAAGGTTGCTTTGGCTTCGGGGATTTTGTCGAGCAAAAGATAGGCCGAGGCACCGTTGCCCCAATAGGCCTCGCCTTTCCGCGTGAAGAAAACGTGAGCCTAGAAAAGCGAGCGCTTCAGATACCGCTCGTATCTCTTCGCGAGGATGTCCTTGAGATTCAAGACGAGCGCCCCCATCGGAATCAGGACGGATGCGAGGCAAAGAGCGGCCAAAACGGCATAGAGGATCGCGACGACGAGAAAAAGAATGGGATTAAAGCGGGTTTCGAAATAAACGAAGACATATAACCCAACGAAAATCGCGAGATAAACCAAGACCAAAAACCCGTTTTTGAGCAAAAGCGGCCGGAGGTCTTTCCGCAGGTCTTCTTCGCTTTCTTTCATCCTAATTTCCCCCTCATTCCTTTTAGAAGGTTAAGACCCTTCGGACGATTAGGCAAGGAATTTCCTGAGGGGCATCGTGATTGACCTTTTTTCTTTGAG
This sequence comes from Bacillota bacterium, assembly GCA_036788815.1. Classification (GTDB taxonomy): domain Bacteria; phylum Bacillota_I; class Bacilli_A; order RFN20; family CAG-826; genus UBA4951. Next base: position 32,478 of record DAIQMS010000001.1, on the reverse strand, counting down.
GGCGCATCATAATCCCTTCTAAAGAAGGAGAAAACATGAAACTCGATTCCGAAATCAAAGACTACGGAGCCGCCCACAAAAAGATCTATTCCCGGATCTATGCGGCCATCAAACGCTACGATCGCATCGTCGTTTTCCGCCACATCAAGCCGGACTATGACGCGATGGGGACCCAAATGGGCCTCTACACCTTCCTCAAGGATAATTTCCCGGAGAAAGATATCCATTTCGTCGGGGATAATCACGTCTCCTTCACCCCGCGCCTTTTCCCGGAAACCGAGCGGCTCAACGATGAGTGGTTCCATTCGCCCTTCTTAGCGATCGTCGTCGATGTCGGCGATGACGAAAGAATCGCCGACCCCCGCTACAAGAAAGCCTCCTATATCTGCAAGATCGACCATCACCCCTGCAAAGCCGAAATCGCGAATCATCCTTTGGTCGACCTCGACATGGCGGCCGCCTCGGAGCTCGTCGCCGATCTCCTCTTGAATTGGAAAGGCACGACTCTATCGAAAGAAGCGGCCCGTTATCTCTACATCGGCCTCGTCGGGGATTCCGGACGTTTCCAGTACAGTTCGACCTCGGCCCACACCTTTGCAATCGCCGAAGCCTTGATTCAGACGGGCATCTCGATCAACGAGATCTACCTCAAGATGTACGAGAAGAAGATCGATGACCTCAAGGTCACGGCCTACATCCTCAACCACTTCAGCGTCTCGCCGCACGGGATCGCCTATTATCTTTTGCCCGCCGGCGTTCAAACCGATCTCAAGATCACCTCGGAGCAAGGCAAGGATAACGTCAATCTCTTCGCCAACATCGCTGGGATCAACGCCTGGTGCTCGATCACCGAGGACCCGAACCCGAAGGAATGGTGCTGGCGGATCTCGATCCGGAGCAAGAAAGTCGATATCTCCCCGGTCGCGATGAAATGGGGCGGCGGCGGCCACGCCCAAGCCTCGGGCGCCAAGATCAAGGATCTGACCGAGCTCGACGCGTTCATCGGCGATCTCGACAAACTCTTCGCCTAAAAAAGGAAAATCGCCTCGATCCCCCAAGGAAGCGAGGCTTTTCTTTTAAGAGACTCTCTTCTACAATGAAAGGATATTCAGGGGGATCGTTATGAAGGCTCACTCACTCATAAAAGCCCGGGGGATTTTGCTTTTTGCCTACGCCGTTTTAAGCGCCGTCGTTCTTTCGATCGACTGTTTCGACGCCGCTTCGTTTGCCTACTATCTCTTCCCGGCGATTCTCGGGATCGTGATCGCGGTATTCTCGGGAATCCTCCTCTTTAAGCCCGATCAGGATGGCGGGCAATACGCCCACACCCTGATGCTGGTGATGGTGCTCGTCTGCTCGGGGTTCATCGTCAATTCGGTGGCCGAGATGCTGGTCCAGAAAGACAGCTTCTCCGTCAGCCTTCTGATCGTGGCGACCCTCATTCTCTTCGCCATTTGCCTCGCCAAGGACCCTTCCGAGCATTCCTGGCACGTTCTCAATTACGTCGCTTTCGCCTTCCTGACCTTCTTGAGCGGGCTCTTGGCCCTGCTCCTTCTTTTGGCGATCGGGGTTCTCCTCGCGAATTTGGCCAAGGATCCCGCCGCTTACGGGCTGGCCGCCGTCGTCTTCTTCATCACCCTCGTCTATGAAGGGATTTTCCTGGCTTTCTCGATCGTCTCGCTCATCCTGACCAAAGATCAGACGATCGACTGAGACCCCCTATTCACGAAAAAGCCCATCGTTCCTTCGAATGATGGGCTGTTTTTCTTTTTTCCTCAGCGATGGATCGCATGGAAGCTCACGCCGATGCAATCCGGCCCGCAATGGGCGCCGGGGATCGGGGAGACCACCACATAGTCGATCTTGAGGTCATGGCCGAAACGGCTCTTCAGAAGATGGCCCATCCTTTCGGCGAGGAAGAGGCAATCCGCGTGGGCGATGATGACCCGGTGGTCGGCGATGTGATCCTGAAGCTGGATCACGTAATCGAGGACCTTGTTGAGGGCGCTCATCCGCCCGACCGCTTTGCCGATCGAAACCATTTGGCCCTGGCTGTTCATATAGATGATCGGGTGCATGCCGATCAATCCGCCCATCGTCGCCGTAATGCCGGATACCCGGCCGCTTTTGCCGAAGAATTTCAAGTTATCGGCATAGAAATAAATCGCGAATTTATCGACCTCGGTTTTGGCCCAGGCTTGAATCTCGGCGATCGATTTGCCTTGCTGGTAGAGGTCGCCGATCTCCTCGACGATGTTGAGCGAGCCGATCGTGATGCCTTTGGTGTCGATCGTATAGAAGTTGACGCCCGGGTATTTTTTCTTCAGCTCCTCCACCGCGACGGCCATCGCGCTGAAAGTTCCGCTCATGGCCGCGGAGAAATGAACGTAAAGGATGTCCTGATGGGCTTGGAAGAACGGCTCGAAATACTGAGCGTATTTGACCGGGGAGATCCCGCAGGTCGTCAGAAGAGACCCGTGCCGGAGTTTCTCGTAGAAAGCGTGGGAGTCGAAAGTCTGCCAATCTTCGTAAGGATAGACTTCCTTCCCGCCTTCGATATACGGGAGCGAAATCAAATGGTAACCGAAAATCTTTGCGATTTCCGGCGTCACATCGCAGTCGGTGTCGGTGAACAAGGCGTACATAAGTGCCCACTTCTCTGGGATTCGAATAGCAAGATTAACTATACCGAGTTGGGAAGGGGGGTGTCAACTTATCCTAGCCAAAGGGCGAGAGGCTCGGAAAGATTGATTGCAAAGAGGCTTCCCATGATCAAAATCGCGCTCGATTGCCTAGGCGGCGACCATTCGCCAGACGCCAAGGTCGAGGGGGCTTTGCGCGCCCTCAAGGACTATTCTGATCTGAGCCTCGTCCTGATTGGCGACAGCCCCCTTTTAAAAAGCAAGATGGCCGGCCAAGCCTACGACGCCTCCCGCGTTTCTTTCGTCCATGCGCCCAAGGCGATCGGCCTTGACGAAGCCCCGACTTTGGCGGTCTTCCATCAAAAGGATTCCTCCTTGGTCTCCTCGCTCAATCTCCTCAAAGAGGACCCCTCGGTTTCCGGGCTGGTTTCGTTGGGCTCAAGCGGCGCCCTTCTCGTGGGCTCGGTCGTCAAAATCGGCAAGCTAGACGGCGTCAGCCGCCCCGCGTTCTGCCCGCTCCTCCCGACGATGGATGGGCATTTCGTCGCCGTCTGCGATTCCGGGGCGTCAAGCGAATGCACGAAAGAAGAGCTGCTCCAGTTCGGGATCATGGCCTCGGAATACCTCAAAAAAGCCTACGGGATCGCCGCGCCGCGGGTCGCCCTTCTCAATATCGGCACCGAAGAGGGGAAAGGCGACGGCTTGCGGAAGGAGGCCTACCCCCTTTTCAAAGCCTGCCCCGCCCTCCATTTCGTCGGCAACATGGAAGCCCGGGAACTCACGAGCGGCTCTTACGACGTCGTCGCCTGCGATGGCTTCTCCGGGAACGTCCTCATCAAAGCGACCGAGGGAACGGGGATCGGCTTACTCAAGCTTCTGAAAAAGACCTTCTATAAAAACCTCAAAAACAAGGTCGGGGCCCTCTTCCTCAAGAAAGACATCTACGGGATCAAGGACTTCATGGACTACAACAACTACGGCGGCGCCGTGATGCTCGGGCTCCGGAAAATCGTGATCAAAGGGCATGGCTCCGGCAATGCGCTCTCCGTCTATCGATGCCTCGAGCAAGCCTATAACGCCTCGAAAAACGGCCTGGTGGATTCGCTCCGGGATTCCTTTTCGAAAATCGCGGGCTGATCTCCCGGGCTTTTCGCATTCGTTTCCCTCGCGTTAGGCGCGCGAGGGTTTATACTAAGAACATGAGTTTCGTCCCCCTTCACGTCTTTAGCGGCTTCTCTTATCTTCAAAGCGGCCTCGTGGCCCCGAAGATCCCTTTTCTCGCGAAGAAAATGGGTTATGAAGGCTGCGGCATCTGCGATAACGGGACCCTTTCGGGCTATGCCCCTTTCACCCACGCGGCAAAAGACGCCGGAATCACGCCGGTCTATGGGATGGACGCCTCTTTGACCGACGGCGTCTTCTCGCTTTTCGTCCGGAACGAGGAAGGCTATCGGAACCTCTGCGCCCTGACCTATTTGGCGAGCGAGAGCAAGCTTTCGCTTCAGGATGTTTACGACCACGCCAAAGGATTGATCTGCGTTTATCCGTTGGAAAGTTCGTTCCTTTACCCCCGCTTCAAGACTCTCGGCCAAGACGATGTGGTCCGCCTTTCCGCCTTATTAAAGCCCTTCGAAGAAGTTTATTTAGGCCTCCCCTATTGCCCCGAAAACCCCGAGTTCCTGCTTTGGGCCCGCAATTTCAGCCAAGGCCATTCCTATAACCCGGTCGCCTTCCCGAAGATCCTTTACGAAAAGAAAAACGACGCGATCGTCCTTTCGATCGTCTCGGCCATTTCCCATCACGAAACCCTCGAAGAAAAAGAAAAAGCCGGCGCCGAGTATTTCCTTTCGCTCGAAGAGATCGTCGCTTATTACACCCCCGAAGAGCGGGATCTTTCGGGCAAGATCGCCTTGGAATCCTCCTTTGTTTTCTTGCAAAAACGCGGCTCGCTCCTCCACTTCCCCAACGATCTGGGGCTCACGAGCGAAGACTATCTCCGCCAGCTCACCCTCCAGGGGCTCGCGAAAAAGAAGCCGAACGCCCCCCAAGAGTATCTCGAGCGGGTCGATTACGAGCTCGGCGTCATCGACAAGATGGGCTACGCCGATTATTTCCTGATCGTCCAAGACTACGTGAACTGGGCCAAGACCCATGGCGTTTCCGTCGGCCCAGGCCGCGGCTCTGGCGCGGGGAGTTTGGTCAGTTGGTGCCTCAATATCGTCGTGCCCGATCCGATCGAGAACGCCCTCCTTTTCGAGCGCTTCCTCAATCCGGAGCGCCAGTCGATGCCGGATATTGACGTCGACTTCTCGGACGTGAACCGCGATCAGGTTGTCAGTTATCTTCAAAAGAAATACGGCTCGGATAAAGTCGGCCACGTCTTGACCACCCAGACCATCGGCGCCAAAGAATCGCTCCGGGACATCGCCCGGGTCTATGGCTACGAGGACCGCCAAGTCCAGATCATCCTCGACACGATCGTGGACGATAAGCTTTCTTTGCGGGACGATTACCGCAAGAACCCCCAATTCAAGACGCTGATCGACAGCGATAAGTATTATCTCGAGATCGTCTCTTTGGCGTCCAAGATCGAAGGATTGCCCCGCCAAGCGGGCCTCCATGCCGCCGGCGTCGTCCTCAACAACGAGCCGCTCGTGGATGTCTTGCCCGTCATGGATAACCCCGGGGTCGGCGAAGTCGCCTGCCTCGAAAAGGACTACCTCGAGGAGCAAGGCTTCCTCAAGATGGATATCCTCGGCTTAAGGAACCTCACGATCATCGATACCTGCCTGGCTCTCATCGCCAAGGATGGCGGGCCCCATCTCACCTACGAAGACATCCCCTACCGCGATGAGCCCTCGATCGCCCTCGTGAACGAGAACAAAACAATGGGCCTTTTCCAACTTGAAAGCCCGGGGATGAAGCGGGCGATCCGCGAACTCAAACCCACCACTTTCGAAGATGTGGCGGCCCTTTTGGCTCTCTTCCGGCCCGGCCCGATGGAAAACATCCCGGTCTATTCGAGACGGAAGAACCTCGGCGAGAAGATCACCTATCTCTCCCCGGAGATGGAGCCGATCCTCAAGAGCACCTATGGCGTCATCGTCTATCAGGAGCAGATCATGCAGATCGTCCGGGCGATGGCGGGCTTTAGCTATGGCCAGGCCGATCTTTTCCGGCGGGCGATCTCCCATAAGCAAGCCGATAAACTCGCGGCCCTCAAAAACCAGTTCATCGATGGCTGCCTTAAAAACGGAAAAGATCGATCCACCGCCGAAAAGGTCTACGCTTTGATCTTCAAATTCGCCGACTATGGCTTCAACAAATCCCACGCGGTTTCCTACGCGGTTCTGACCTGCCAAATGGCCTATCTCAAGAAGCATTTCCCCAAAGAATTCTATTGCGCGATCCTCGATTCGATGTCGCCTTCGGACCGCAAATTCAAAGACACGATGAGCGAGATCAAATCGATCGCCCTCTCCCTTTCCGTCCCCGACGTGAACCGGAGCGAATTCGGCTTCGTGGTCGATGGTTCCTCGCTCCGCTTCCCCCTTTCGGGGATCAAGTCGCTTCAGAGTTCGCTCATCCATTCGCTTTTGGACGAACGGGCCGAAAAGGGCCCCTTCAAGGATCTTTTCGCTTTCGCCGGACGGATGAAAAAATATGGGCTTTCACTCCCTTCTTTGATCCGCTTCATCGATGCGGGCGCCCTCGATTCGCTCTACCCCTCGCGCGCTTCGTTAAGGGCTTCGGGCGCCGCGGCGATGCGCTACGCGGAGATGCTCTATGGCGATAATGGCCAAGAGGCGCTTCTCGCCATCGGGCTCGAAGAGCCGGCGATGGTCACTTCGCCCGACGATCAGCGTGAGAACCTCAACGCCGAATACGACGCGCTCGGGATGATGATCTCCGGCTCGCCCCTCTCGTTCTACAAAGATATCCTCGCTAGCCGGCATATCACGCCTCTCAGTGAGCTTCCCGATAGCGTGGGCACCGTCGAAACTGCAGGCGTCGTCAAGGAAATCAGGGCCATCACGACGAGGAAAGGGACCCAAATGGCGTTCCTGAGCCTCTACGATGACGTGAGCGAAGTCAGCTTTGTTCTCTTCAGCGAAGCCTATGCGAAATGCTATAGCGCCCTCAAGGCGGATAGCGTCGTGATCGTCAGCTGTCATAAAGATTTGCGAAAAGAAGATTCATATCTCGTCGAAAGCGCCGAGAAATTAGGAGAATAAACACCATGGCAAAGATCATCATCATCGATGGGAATTCATTGCTCTTCCGAGCCTATTACGCAACCGCCTATGGCGATAAGAGCGCCATCATGCGGACCAAAGACGGCACCCCCACCAACGCGATCTTCGCGTTCGCCAACATGCTTTCGAAATTGCTCCAAGGCTTCAAGGATGGCGAACGGATCGTCGTGGCTTTCGATTCCGACAAAGACACCTTCCGGAAAGAGGAGCTTGCCAGCTATAAGGCGAACCGGGCTCCCTGCCCCGAAGATTTGAAGAAGCAATTCCCGATCTCGCGCGAGCTTTGCCAGGCCCTCAACATCATCTGCTACGAGCAGCATGGGGTCGAGGCCGACGACATCGCGGGGACGATCGCCAAAATGTCCTCGGCGGAGGGCGATGACGTCACCCTCTACACCTCCGATAAGGATTATCTCCAATTGATCGACAAAAACACGAAAGTTTCGCTCCTTAAAGTGGGCCTTTCGAACATGGAGCTCCTCGACGAAGAGGGGATGAAAGCCAAGTTCGGCTTCACCCCGAAGCAGATCATCGATTACAAAGGGCTCCGGGGCGATGATTCCGATAACCTCGACGGCATCCCCGGCGTCGGAGACAAGACCGCGGTCAAGCTGATCCAGAAGTATGGCGATTTTGAAACGATTCTCTCGAAGGCTGACGAGATCGGCGGCAAACTCGGCGCGAATCTCAAGACCTACGCCGAGCAAGGACGCCAATGCTACCACCTCGCCACGATGAAGACGGACGTGGCGCTCCCCTTCACCCTCAAGGATCTCACCTACGAAGGCTACGATTTCGCCTTGGCCAACGCCTTCGCCCAGAAATACGAGCTCAAACAATTCCTTTCAAGGCTTCCCGTCGCCCTCAAAAAAGGCGCACCGGCTCCTTCGAGCTCGGTTTCGAAGACCGTTTCTTCATTTCAAGATATCGCTCTTATTTCGCCCTTAGGCGTCGCCCTCGACGTCGACTATGACGAATACCATGACGCCCCGATCGAAGGCATCGCGATTTCTTCGGGCGAGAGCGTCTATTACGAAACGATCGAAGACCTCCGGAAAGACGAGGCCCTCAAAAAAGCCTTATCCGATCCCAAGATCGTCAAAAACATCTACGATGGCAAGGCCGAAATCTACGCCCTCAATCGCGAAGGAATCGCACTCAAAGGCATCCAAAACGACCTGCTTTTGGCCGCCTATCTTTTGGATAGTTCCGTCACGAGCGATCCCTCTTTGGTTTATTCTTCTTTCGGGATCGACATCGATCTCAAAGACGAAACGGTCGGCCTCCTCGAAAGCGGCCATCCTGAGGCGACTTCCCGGATGGCTTACTATGTCGATCACTTGGTCGACAAACTCACGAAATCGCTTCAAAGCGTCGATGCCTTCAAGCTCTATCATGACGTCGAGATGCCCCTCATGGAGGTGCTCGCCGAAATGGAGATCGAAGGCTTCCCGCTCCACGCCGACAAGCTCAAGGAATTCGGCAAGGTCTTCGAAATGAAGAAAGAAGAGGCCGCCAAAGAGGTCTATGCCCTCGCCGGCCACGAAGTGAACCTCAATTCGCCCAAGCAGCTCGCCGATCTTCTTTATAACGAGATGAAGCTCAATGGTCCCAAAGACCAATCGACCTCAATCGAGGCGCTTTCCGCCCTCCAAGACGAGAACCCGATCATCGAAAAGATCCTGACCTACCGGAAATACGCCAAACTGATGGGCACCTATATCGATGGGCTCCTCCCCCACATCAAGAAAGACGGGAAGATCCACTCCTATTTCAACCAGGCCCAAACCTCGACTGGCCGGCTCTCCTCGAGCTCGCCGAACCTCCAGAACATCAGCGCCCGCGACGAGGAAGCCAAGCAGATCCGCCAAGCCTTCTATTACGATGACCCGAAGATGGGGCTCCTTTCGCTCGATTATGGCCAGATCGAGCTCCGCATCATGGCGGCTCTTTCCCATTGCCAAGCCTATATCGATGTCTTCGCGACGGACCGGGACGTTCATACCGAAACCGCCAAGAAGATCTTCCATACTGAAGAGGTCACGCCCCTCATGCGGCGGCGGGCCAAGGCCGTCAACTTCGCCATCATCTATGGCACGACCGATTTCGGCCTCGCCGAGCAGATCGGCGGCACCCGCCAAGAAGCGCGGGAGATCATCCGGAATTTCTATCTCTCTTACCCCGAGGTCGGGACCTTTTTGAACGAGACCACCCACGACGCGGAGACGAAAGGCTATGTCACGACGATGTTCGGCCGCCGGAGGTATCTCCGCGAGGTCAATGACCCGAATTACGCGAAGCGCGAAGCGGCCCGCCGGGCGGCCCTCAACGCCCCGGTCCAAGGCTCGGCCGCCGATCTCATCAAGATCGCGATGGTCAAAATCAACGCCTTCCTCGCCGAGAACCATTGCCAGTCCAAACTCGTCCTTCAAATCCACGACGAGCTGATTTTCGCCGGGCCGATGGACGAACTCCAGGCGCTCGAGCCGAAACTCGCCGATCTCATGACCCATGCCGTCTCGCTCCCGGTCAAGCTCACCGTTGAGGCGGGCTTTGGCAAGAGCTGGTACGACGCAAAGGATTAACCCATGCCCGAACTCCCTGAAGTCGAGACGATCAAAACGATCCTCAATGGCATCGTGAGGGGCAAAACCATCGCCGATGTCCATGTTTTCCGAGCCAAAAACATCCTGAGCGGAGCCCCCGCTTTCGTGTCCTCTTTAAAGGGCGAGACGTTCCTTTCCGTGAGCCGAAGAGGCAAGTATCTGCTCTTCCACCTCACCCACGATAAAGTCGTGATCTCCCACCTCCGGATGGAAGGGAAATACTCCGAAGGCAAAGTCGGCGAAACCCCCGATAAATTCGATCTCGTGGTCTATGACTTCACCGACGGGACCACCCTCCGCTACAACGACGTGCGGAAGTTCGGCGTCCTCGAGCTCACGGACGAGGCGAGCGTCTTCAAAACCAAGGCTTTGTCCAAACTGGGGCCCGAGCCCTGGGACCTCACGGAAGAAGACTTCTATAAAGGGCTGCAGAAACGGAAAAACACGAAGATCAAAGAGGCTCTTTTGGACCAAACCCTGATCGCGGGGCTCGGCAATATCTACGATGACGAAACCCTCTACGCCGCGAAGGTGAACCCCAAGCGGCCGGCGGGCACGATCAGGAAAGAAGAAGCCGCTTCGCTCCTCAAAGAAGCCCGGCGGATCCTCGAAAAAGCCATCCATAACGGCGGCAGCACGATCAAGAGCTACCACCCGCAGGAAGGGGTCAACGGCCTCATGCAGAACGAACTGCTTTCCTATGGGCAGGAGAACAAGCCCTGCTCCCGCTGCGGCTTCCCTTTAAGGAAGATCTTCATCGGGGGGCGCGGCACCGTCTATTGCCCCAAATGCCAGCCCTATTATGGCCACCCTTTCATCGTCGGCGTCACCGGCCCGATCGCCTCGGGCAAATCGACCGTCAGCGACTACCTCGTCCAGAAAGGCTATGAGAAACTCGATGCCGACGGAATCGTCGCCGAACTCTATCAAAAGCCCGCCCTCCAAAAGAGGATCGCCAAGCTTTTGGGCTGGCAGGTTCTGACGAACGAAGGCCTCGATCGCGCTCAGATGCTCCGAGCGATCGCCGAGAATCCGAAGCTCAAGAAACGGCTGGAAAAGGTGATCCATCCGCTCGTTTTCAAAGAAATCGAAAAAAAGATCCGTTCCATGAAAGGCGGGAAACTCGTGCTCGACGTTCCCCTGCTCCTCGATTCGCCGCTTGAGGAGGAATGCGATCTCATCATCGGCGTCATCTCCTCTGAGAAAGTGCAGATCGCCCGGCTCGTCGAACGGGGCAAAGACCCGGAGAAGTCGCTCGCGATGAACCGCCACTACCCCAAGGGCAAACTCCGGAAGCAAGCTGGCATCCTTTTGGCAACCGATGGCAAAAAAGAGGATCTCTATCGGGCCCTCGATCCGTACGATTTCTAAACGATTTCACTTTTTAAGAAACGTCTCGAAGCCTTTTTCGACGACGACCGGCGAAGAGATGCGGCTCCGGATGAATCCCACCAGCTGTTTGGCGTAGATCCCCGAGGTTTTGTCGGTGGAATAAAGCGTTTGGATCTCGTCGAGGGCGAAATCGCTCGCGAAGAAAGTCCGGCGCCCGTTTTTCGCTCGCTCCGCCAAAAGAGGCATCACGATCTGATCGCGGACGTAATCGCTTTTGAATTCGCTTCCGAAATCATCGATGACGAGGAGATCGCAATTCTCGAGCTCCCCCATCCTTTTCTCGAAGATCGGCCGGGCCGCGATCGCTAAGCCCTTGAGTTCATCGAAACGCTTATTGGCATTGATGAACGCGACTTTGCTCCCCTGAACGACGAGATGGTTGGCGTAAGTGGCTAAAAGATAGGAACGGCCGGAACCCATCGCTCCGGTGAGGTAAACCCAGTTCAATTGGGGATCCTTCTCGCTCTTGATGAAGGCTTGGAAAACGGTTTTGACCCGGGTGGTTCTCGGAAGCCCCTTGGTGGTGCTCGAAAGCCAATCTTCGGGGAAATCGCGATAAAGATAGCCATTGAGAAGCCGATTCTTCTCAAGCGAAAGATCGCACGGGCTGTATTCTCTTTGCAAGAGCCCATCGACGAAAACGAGCGACATGCTCATCTGGGGGTTCGGCTCTTTCTTGCACCGATCGAGCCCCGGGCAGTGCGCGCAATAGGCGCGATCATCCTGATAGGCGGAGACGAGCGGAAGCTCCCGCTCAATCGTCCTTTCCGTAATGCCGGCTTTTTTCAGTTCGTCGAGGAGCGCTCCATCCGAAAGGATGTCCTCAAGCGCCTTATTCGTCGCAGCCTTCGGCGCGTAGGATCGAATTTTGTCTTTGAGTTCGTCCATCACTTGCCCTCCTTGCTCTTGCCTGAGGATAATTGCCCCATAAGATCATCGAATTCCTCTTCGCTGATGGCTTCGTCTTTGGCGAGGACCACCGGTTCCTCATCGAGCGGCTTAGCCGCTTCTTCCACCGGTTTGCTCGGGGCGGAGGCGAAGGCCGCCTTCTTTCCGAAGCTCGTTTTCCCGGCCGAGAAATAGTTCATCGCATCAAGCGAGGTCAAAATCCCTTTCCGGATCAGACTGGCGGCGATCTTTTCGGCGTATTTATTCGGAAGCTGGCCATCCTTGGTCGAGATCACGTAGAAAACAAGGGCGTTACAGACCGGGGCGGAAAGCCCCATATCGACCGTGAGTTCCTCCAAAAGCTGGAGATCGCTCGGGGCCGGTTTGTTGCCCTTTTGAAGCTTGCTCAAAAATTCGACGGGGCTTGAGGAATCCATCATTCGGATCACCCGGGCGAGGGCCGAGTCATCGTGGACTTCGCTCGAAAGGGCCGGCGTCGGATGGAGGTAGGTGAAACGGAGCGAATCCACGCACTCGGCGTTGACCGCCGCGAAATCGATCCGCGAACCCCGGGCGGCCGAATAGCGGTAATGGGGATAGACAAAGGACGCCATCGCCTCTTCCGTATAGGAATAAAGGGCGGCCAGCCGCGCGATCTTCACCATCTCCTCATTCGAGAAGGAATCGAGGGTGAAGCGCGGGTCTTTCCCCAATATCGCTTTGAGGAAGGCATTTTTGTCGAAGCCCGTCTGAATCGAGCCGGTCTTCCGCCCACCGCTCGTCGGCGAAGGGGCTTGGTAGGTAGGATCCGAATAATCGGGGGAGAAATAGTCGCGGAAGCTCATCGAGACCCCCTCGAAATCGCTCGGGGGCGGGAGCAAGGCGTATTTTTTGGCGAGCGCATTGATTTTGTCATTGTCTAAATATTTTCGTAAAGTTCCGATGAACAAAACGTTATCAAAAAACTCTTTCGGGGTTTTCGGCGCATAAAGGCAATAGATGAAGTACGCGAATTTGTCGCCCTTCTTTTCATAACTGGCGACGAGGCCGACCGCCTCGAGGGCGTTCAACGAGGCCACCATCTCGCCGATCGAGGATTGGTTTTTGCTCAAGAAGGCTTCGTGGGAGATCGTCTCGCCCGGCGCCTCGTGAAGCAAGGCGAAGAAAAGCGAAACGGCTTTCAAGCCGATCATCGGCGCGTAAAAGTCATAGAGATAATCGCTGTCCCTTGACGAAAAAAGGCTCTGCGGCCGAATTTCGAAGAGATCGCTGGGCGAGAGGTCTTTCATAGCGGAAGTTAGTCTAGCATCATCAATTCCAAAATACTATATTTGTTTCGATGTTTCCTAATCTTTTTCGATGTTTTCCACAGGAGGAAGAAAAACGATTCCCCCGAAGGGAAGTCGCTTTTTGGCTTTTCTCCACCGCCCGCAAGCCAATTATCCACAATCGTCTTATTTGTCCAATCCCTTTTTCCCGGTCCAGTAATTGCGGCCCCAGACCTCGAAGGTATAACGCTTGTCGAACTTCTCGATTTCGTAATCCACGTAATAAAGGAGTCCCTTCCGCAGGATGAAATTCGGGGGGTAGTAGTCGATGTTGATCCCGTTCGCGTTGGCTTTTTCGGCCATCTTCTCCACTTGGGGAAGATAAGGGCTCACATCCTCTTTCCGCTTGATCATGTCGGCGATGTTCCGGCCTTTGATGTACTGCTTGAGGACCAATTCCTGATCGAAATCGATCGCGTAGCATTTCGGAACGCGGATCCGGCATTTCCGGAGATACTCATACGAATCGTTCTCGGCCTGGATCTTGTTGCCGAACTTGTAGTAGCTCACCTCTTCGTGGTGGATCGCTTTAACGACGTAGGAATGGCCCCGATGATGGCAGAGGTAGGAATAGCCGCCCTTCCCATGCCCCAAGAGCTTGCTCGCCGTATAGGTTTTGCCTTCGATCACAAACGTTTTCACGCTTCTTAAGATACCGCAATTTGCCCAAAGCGCAAACTCCGCTTCCAAAAGAAGAGAAAATTCCATCCGAAGAGTGCGCTTATTCTTCCTAAAGAAGAAAAGAGTGGCTTATAATGAAAGGCGAATTAGAGGAAATCCTATGATCCAAAGAATCGGAATCTTGACTTCCGGCGGAGATTCGCCGGGCATGAACTGCGCGATCCGCGCCGTTGTTCGGAGCGGCCTTTCTTACGGCCTTGAAGTCTACGGAATCTACGATGGTTACCGTGGAATGGTCGAAGGCAACATCGTCAAAATGAGCCGCAAGTCGGTTTCCGATATCATCAACCGGGGCGGCACCGTTTTGCGGACGGCCCGCTTGCCGGAATTCAAAGAGGAAGCCACCCGTCTCAAGGCGATTGAGCAACTGAAGAAATTCGGGATCGAAGCGGTTGTCGTCATCGGCGGCGACGGCTCCTACATGGGCGCCAAGAAACTGACCGAGATGGGCGTCAACTGCGTTGGCCTCCCCGGCACGATCGATAACGATATCGCCTCAACCGATTACACGATCGGTTTTGATACCTGCTTGAACACCATCGTCGACTGCGTCGATAAGATCCGGGACACCACCGAATCCCACTCCCGCTGCTCGATCATCGAAGTCATGGGCAACCATTGCGGCGACCTCGCCTTGTTCAGCGGCCTTGCCGAAGGCGTCGAAATGATCCTCACCCCCGATCACCCGATCCCGGAAGAGGAAATCATGAAGACCCTCAAGGCGATGCACGACAGCGACAGCGATAAGCGCGCGATCGTCATCGTTTCCGAAAAGCTCTTCCCCGACATCAGCGCTTTCGCGAAGCGGGTCCAGGAGCAAACCGGATTCGATACCCGAGCCGATGTTTTGGGCCACGTTCAGCGGGGCGGCTCCCCGTCCGCGTTCGACCGCATCTTGGCCGCCCGGATGGGCGCCTATGCCGTCGATTGCCTCGTCGAAGGCAAGGGCGGAATCTGCATTGGCATGGTCGATAACAAGATCGTTGACTACGACATCTATGAGGCGCTGGCTTTGCCGCGCGATAAGCACGTCAGCATGCTCCGTCTCATCGACATCCTCAAATAATTGAAGGCAAAAAGCATGGAACTCATCACGAAGAAGAAGACGAAAATCGTCTGCACCATCGGCCCGGCCTCGGACACCGCCGAGATGATCTACAAGCTTTACCAAGCCGGCATGAACGTCATGCGCGTCAATTTTTCGCACGGCACCCATGAAGAACAGCTCGCCAAGATCGAGATTGCCCGCAGTTTCGAGAAGAAGTATGGGATCTACATCCCCGTCGCCCTCGACACCAAAGGCCCCGAGATCCGGACTGGCTACATGGAAAACGGCTGCGTCCCGGTGAAGAAAGGCCAGATCATGCGGATCACCAAGACCCCCATGAAAGGCACGAGTGAGAAGTTCTATTGCACCTATACCGGACTTTATGGCGACGTGAAAGTCGGGGATACCATCCTGATCGATGACGGCAACCTCGAGATGAAAGTCTTGGAGAAGGACGAAAAGGCCCAAGAAGTCGTCGTCCAAGCCCTCAACGACCACTACATCAAAGACCAGAAAGGCATGAACCTTCCGATGTCGCGCCTTTCAATGGCTTATATTTCCGAACAAGACGAAAGCGACCTCAAATTCGGCGCCGAGCACGACATGGACGCGATCTTCGCCTCCTTCTGCCGCCGGCCTGAAGATATTGAGGCCATTCGTTCAGTCCTCGCCAAATATGGAAAAATCATTCCTATTTTCGCCAAGATCGAGAATCCGGAGGGCGTCGAGAAGATCGAAGAGATCGTCAAGACGGCCGATGGCATCATGGTCGCCCG
>DAIQMS010000001.1:0-16761 GCA_036788815.1 Bacillota bacterium | reverse complement strand
GTCCGCTACGATGGTTTCATTTACGCCTTGCCGAACATCCATATCGACAACGTTCCTTTGGCTTCCTATCTCACCAAGGAATTCCATCTCCCCTCCTACGTCATCAACGACGCGGAGGTCGCGGCTTTGGCCGAGGCGAACATCGGCCCCTTCAAAAAGGCCAAATCCCTTTATTTCGTCACGATTTCGACCGGAGTCGGCGGCGCCCTCACGATCCAAGGCGAGCTCCGCAATTCCTCCTACGAGGCCGGCCACACGATGACCGCCTACCATGGCGAGGTCCACGAGTTTGAGCACATGGCTTCCGGAGTGGGATTAAGGCGCTTGGCGGATATGAACGGGCTCGAGATCACCGATGCCCGCGAATTCTTCGAACTCGTCAAAAACAAGAATCCTTTAGCTTTGAGCGTCTATCAGGACTGGATCAGCCTCGTCGCCGATTGGCTCGAGATGATCTATAACGCGTTCACGCCCGAAGTCTTCACCCTCACCGGCGGCGTCATGAAGAGCGCCCCGATCTTCTTCGAGGATCTCCGGAGAGCCGCCCCCCATTGCCATCTTGAGCTTTGCGGCTGCGGGCAGGAAGCCGGCCTCATCGGGGCCGCCGTCCTCGGTTTCCAAAGAACCAAATGAGTCGTTTCTAGCCGAGCGGATCGCCTCTTGCGGGAAGCGATCTTTTTTTCGCTTTCAAAAACCCTCAAAAAAGCCCCAAAATTTGAAAATAAAGGGGTTTTGCGGGGATATTTCCCTAAAAAACAACAATTTACCTTTTTATTTTCGAGGCCGTGAAATCTGATTTCCGCCGCCTCCTTAAGGATAAAACACCCCCTAAATTTGACAGTTTTGAAAAACGTATTATGAATAACGGGCGAAAGGAGAAAAATCATGGACGATCAGAATACTCCGGTCACCAACGTTCAGGGCACTACTGCTCCGGCGGCTCAGGCTCCGGTTGAAGGCAAGAAACACAAGAAGAATAAGAAAGCGATGTAAGGCTTTCCCGTTCGATTCTTGCCGATTCGAAAAGGCTCCGAAAGGGGCCTTTTTCGTTGGGGAGGGACCCCGGGCTTTTTCTTTGCTAGGAAACCGGATGGCATTTCTTTATAATTGAGGCATTGTCATGGGGGACTTTTTCATGGATGAAGCGATACAAAACGAATTCATTATCTCGCCCGGCGTTCGTTCGAATCCCGCCGAAACGATCATTTCCGCCCACCACATCTCCAAACGCTACAAGGGCTGCTTAGCCCTCAATGACGTTTCCTTCGATGTCCATCGGGGCGACTTGATCGGTTTAGTCGGCAAAAACGGGGCTGGCAAAACGACCCTGATCCGCGTTCTCACCGGCGTGGCCCACCCCACGAGCGGCTCCTTTACCCTCTTCGGCTCCTCCGACAGCAAGAGTTTGACCCATAACCTCGGCAAGGTCGCGGCGATGATTGAGCAACCCGCCCTTTACAACACGATGACGGCGACGCAAAACCTTTTGACCCGCTGCATCCTCATGGGGATCGAAAACCCGATGGACGGCTATATCCGGGACAAACTCGAATTCGTCGGACTCGACGATGCTTATCACGATAAGCGCAAGGTCAAAGATTACTCTTTGGGCATGCGGCAAAGGGTCGGCATCGCGATGAGCATGATCGGCGAGCCGGAACTCATGGTGCTCGACGAGCCCACGAACGGCCTCGATCCGGAGGGAATCCGCCAAATCCGGGAATTGCTCCTCCGCCTCAATAAGGAAAAAGGCGTGACGATGATCGTCTCGAGCCACATCCTTTCCGAGCTCTCGAAGTTCGCCTCCTCCTACATCTTCATCGACCGCGGGGTCATCGTTCAGCAGATCACCGCCTCCGAGCTCGAAGCGAAGGTCGGCAAGGTCCTGATCCTTTCGACGAGCGACAACATCACGGCTTATAGCCTTCTCAAGAACAAGAACTTCGACGTCGAGATGGTCAAGGATTCGCTTTATGTCCACGACATCCTCAATCCGGCCGATGTGCTCAACATCTTGCAAGAGGAGAAAATCACCCTCAAGGCGATGAAAGAAGAAGAGAATTCGCTCGAAGATTATTTCATGAACCTCGTGACGTCTGCCGCCGATCGGGTTTTTGACGCCAAAGGAGGGAACATCTAATGGAAGAAAAGCATGAAATCCGCCCGAGCAGCTCCTCGGAAAGGGAACTGAAACCCAATCGGGAGGCCTTCAGCGGCACGCTGAACGCCACCAAGCGCCATCCCACCACGATCCTCGATCTTTTCAAAATGTACCTCTATCGCCTGGCCCACACCCCGATGGTTTACGTGATCTATGGCCTCGTCGTCTTCGGGGCGGTCATCGTTGTGATCGCCATGGCCGAGCTCAATGCCCAAGCCGCCCGGATCGCCACGGAAAACGGCACGACGTACACCCCCTATGCGGCCCTCTCGGAAGCCGGGCTTTGGTGCTTTGGGGTCCCCTCGACCTCGCTTTCGGCGGCGACCGTCGGCGGAATGACCTCCGCCTTATCCACCGGGGCGGCCCTCTATACCCAATTCGGGTTTCTCCTCCTTCTCACCATCGCTTTCTTCGTTGGCAAGGACTGGAAGAACCGGACCTTCCGCAACCAAATCCTCGCCGGGCATGGCCGAATCAGCATCTATCTCACGGCCCAAGTGACCGCGATTCTCATTTCGCTCGGCGGCATCGTCCTTTGGCAATTGATCCTCTGGGGGCTCGGCAGCCTCCTTCGCATTCCCGCCTTTCTGGACGATCAATTCGTCATCGAAACGGTCCAAGGCACGGCTTCCTATGATCCGGCGGCCAATTTCTGCCTCTCCTTCTTCATGGATCTTCTGATCTTCTTGGCCTTGACCGTCATCGCTTGCGCTTGGGCGTTCATCATCCCGAATTCCTGGGGCGCCTTGGGCCTTCTCTACGCGACTTTCGTCCTCTTCAATCTCATCGCCACGATCCTCTATGGGGTCAGCCAGTTCAATCTCGATACCTATTACCAGCTTCAGGAATGGCTCTTCCCCTATCAGTTCGGGATGTACTCGAATTACCATGGCGATCTCGCTGCCCAATTCAAGCACTATACCTCCAACGGAAGCGGCTATTGGCGCCAGGTCATCTACCCGGGCCGGACGGTGGCTTTGGCCCTCAAGACCACCGCGACCGCTCTCCTCGGCATCGGCGGGATGGGCTACTTGGGCGGCCTCAGTTTCGTCAAACGCGATCTGAAATAGCCTCCTTCCATTGCCAAAAGAGTCTGGCACGCGCGCCCGCGTGCCTTTTCTCTTGATTAAAAAAGAAAGCCGCCTAGAATAGAGACAGCGTTGAAGGAGACATGCTCAAAGGCCTATAAGCCTATGGAGTACCACTCCCGAGCCTCCGACGAAGAGCCGGACGTCCCCCAGCCGCGTTAAGGCAGGAAAGAGCAGGGTTATCCTGAACTAAGGTGGTACCGCGCGGAAGCGTCCTTATGAAATAAGGGCGTTTTATTTTTACGCCCGGAAAGGTCGATTTATGAAAGTCGTTTACTTAGGCAAAGAAGTCGAAATCAAAGACGGCGCGAATGGTTTCGATGCGGCGAAAGAGCTTGACGCTGCCAACAAGAACAAAGACGTCGCCGTCAAAGTCGGCGCCGATCTCAAGGATATGCGCGAGATGCTCAAAGCCGGTGAGAGCTTCAGCTTCGTCAATGAGGACAGCCCCGAGGCCTTCGAGCTTCTCAACCACTCGACTTCGCACCTCATGGCCCAGGCGATCATCCACCTCTACCCGAAGGCCAAGTTCGGTTTTGGCCCGGCAATCGAAGAAGGCTACTACTATGATGTCGATTTCGGCGATCAGGTCATCACCGAAGCGGACTTCCCGGCGATCGAAGAGGAAATGAAGAAACTCGCGAAAGAGAACATCCCCTTCATCCGCAAAGAAGTCTCGGCCGCCGAAGCGGAGAAGATCTTCGCGGCCAATCCGTATAAGCAAGAGCTCATCAAAGAGCATCAAAACGAGCTGATCTCGATCTACGAGCAGGGCGATTTCACCGATTTCTGCCGCGGGCCGCACGTGCCGTCCACCGGCTACATCAAGCACTTCAAGCTTCTTTCGGTCGCCGGCGCTTATTGGCGCGGTGATTCGGCGAATAAGCAGCTCACACGCATCTATGGCACTTCTTGGTGGAGCGAGGAGGCCCTCAAGGCTCACCTCGACAACCTCGAGAAACGCAAGGCGAATGACCACCGCAAACTCGGCAAAGACCTCGGTCTCTTCTTCATCTCCGATTATGGCCCGGGCTTCCCGTTCTTCTTACCGAACGGCATGATCCTCAAGAATTCTTTGCTTGATTATTGGCACAAAATCCACCGGGAGCATGGCTATCTCGAAGTCGAGACCCCGACCATCCTTTCGCGCGAGCTTTGGGAGACTTCCGGACACTGGGAGCACTACAAAGAGAACATGTACACCACCAAGATCGATGGCAAGGATTTCGCCATCAAACCGATGAACTGCCCCGGCGCGATCTTGGTTTACAAGAATGACATCCATTCCTATAAGGATCTGCCGCTTCGCTACGCGGAGCTCGGCCACGTCCATCGGCACGAAGCCTCGGGCGCCCTCAACGGTCTCTTCCGGGTTCGCGCCTTCACCCAAGACGATGCCCACATCATGATCCGTCCTGATCAGATCGAAAGCGAAGTCAAGGCGATCATGGCCCTCTTCGATGAGGTCTATAACGTCTTCGGCCTCTCCTACCACATCGTTCTTTCGACCCGTCCGGAGAAAGATTACATCGGCACGGTCGAATTCTGGGATAAGTCGGAAGCCGCGCTGGCCCAAGCCTGCAAAGATTCTGGCCATACCTACGAAATCAACCCGGGCGACGGCGCCTTCTACGGCCCGAAGCTCGACTTCAAACTCAAGGATTCGATGGGACGGACTTGGCAATGCGGCACGATTCAGCTCGATGTGAACCTCCCGCACCGCTTCGGCTGCTTCTATATCGATGAGAAAGGCGAGAAGAAAGAGCCGGTCATGCTCCACCGCGTCGTCTTCGGCTCGGTTGAACGCTTCATCGGCATCATCACGGAAAACTATGGCGGCGCCTTCCCGACTTGGCTGGCCCCGGTCCAGGCGAATGTCTTGCCGGTCAACGCCGAGGTCCAAGGCGATTACGCCAAAGAGGTCCAAGCGCTCCTCGTGAAGAACGACGTCCGCTGCAACCTCGACGATTCGAACGAAAAACTCGGCTACCGTCTGCGGAACAGCCAAGTCCAGAAGATTCCGTTCACTCTCGTCGTCGGCGACAAAGAGAAGGAGAACAAGACGGTGACCTATCGTGTCTTCGGCGATGAGAAGCAGGTCACGGTTTCCCTCGAGGATTTCGTGAAGCTGATCCGCCAGTCGATCGATTCGAAAGCCCGTTATTGATTCGCCCTAAAAATTTAGCCACTTCCGCAAGGGGGCGGCTTTTTTGTTAACTCCGATTCCTTAGAACACTCCGAACGAAAAGGAAAAATGAAAGGGATTTTTATAATTGAGCACTCACTAAGCAAAGTTAATGACCACTAACTCACAATTTTACAATTGACACTTCGCGCTTTTATCATCGTGTTTCCCAAAGTTTTCACTTTTTTCTCCCGCGCGACTCTCTCTCGATCAGGCTCGGCCATTCACTTTCGTTTTTTTCGGGGCTACCCATTTGTTACTTTCGGAACCGATCCCCACTTCCCCCCACCCCATCCCCCAATAGCGGTCACTAGGTTAAATTAAATAGCACTCTCTATTCTCGCAAAAGCGTCCACTAGTTTATTTTTCTAGTTTGTGCTTTTTTATTTTCTTATTGCTCATCGAATCTTTTTCAAACATTGTATTCAAATAGTCATGGCTTTTCGAATGTAAAGTTTTGAGTTAGTGCTTACTATTGTTTCCCTCTTTTTACCCTTGTATTGTATTGGTGCTGAAAGGAAGAAAGCCCCTTATGATGAAAACCAAAATTCAGACCAACTTGTTCGTTGTCTTGACCTTCGTTGCCGCCTTCATTGGTTTCTACCTCACCTCCACCATCGCGTGAGGCTTCCTCTCTAAGCTTTCGGTCATTCCGAAGCTTGCTCTGGAATGACTGCCGCATCGTGATTTCTCCTGCGGAATCCCTCAAAACAAAAATCTCGGTTTCCTGACCGAGATTTTTTCTAAAGAAAAAGGCCGCGCGGGCCTTTCTCACTCCGGATCTTCGTAATTGCCCGGATGGAATTCCTTGTTGGCGTATTGCTTCTCCATGGTGAGAAGCCACTTCTTGAGCTCCAAGCCCCCGATATAGCCGACCAAAGAGCCATTCTTCCCGACAACCCGGTGGCACGGGATGAATAACGGAATCGGATTATGATTGAGCGCCATCCCGACCGACCGCTCGCCATTCGGCTCGCCGATGCCCGCCGCCACTTCCTCGTAAGTCATGGTTTTGCCATAAGGGATCGTTTCGACGAAAGCCCAAACCTTCTTCTCGAAATCCGTTCCGTCCGGCTGCAGCTTCAAATCAAAATTCTTCCGTTGGCGGAAAAAGAATTGGTTCAATTCGATAATCGCGTCATAAAGCACGGCGTTCTCTTCGTTGACCGCGCCCTGAGGATCCACAGCTCCGATGATAAGGCCGGTCAAAGCTTTGTCATTGGCGATCAACGTGACATCGCCGATCGACGTGTCATAAACCGCATAGCGTAAAGGCATGGTATTCATTGTCTCCTCAAAGCCATTCTTTTTCTTCTCCTTTAATTAATAGCCATTTTCGCGAAAAAAAGCAAATCAATCGCCCTCGGGGTCTCCCCGAATCCCAAAAAGAATCGGGATCCGAATGTTCCATTCCGTTACAAAACATCGAATCTTTTTGCTGTAGCGTAAGAAAAACGGAGGCTTGAAAACCCCCTTTATACCTTTCTCGCTCATGGAGTATCCCCCATTAAATGAGGTTCTTGCGAAAGTGAATTTTAAGCCGATCTTGGTAGGCTTCCTCGAAACCGAGTTTTTCCGCGACCCGAATCGAGGGGCCATTTTCCAAAAAGGATTCGTAGGTCAGGTAGCGAAGGGCCAAAACGTCTTTGGCATAACCCATCAGGAGATTGACCGACTCTTGGGCATAGCCTTGTTTCTGAGCCGTCCGCTTCAGCCGGATCCCGACTTCGGCGCCCCCGTCGCCGCTGAAAGAACCCAAAACGACTTGGCCCAGGAATTGGCCGGCCTGATCATGGATGATCCAAGAGACTTCGTTCTTGTCCGAGAAATCCTTGGCGAGATCCCCGGCGAAATATTGGGCATCCGCTTTAACGCCATCAGGCAAATCGTAACGATAGTTATATCCCCAATAACGATTGAGGTCGACGTCGAGATTCAACTGGGCATATTCTTCGTATTCGCTCTCTTTGATCGGCGCGAGAAGAACCCGCTTGCCTTGGAGAGTCGGAAGGTCCTTCACCAAATCGATCGGCGAAAGCACCTCAAAGAATACCTTGTCCAGGATCGCGGTCGGATGAAGCTGCAGTTTCGCCTCGCGGAGGCCCGGATTGTTGACGTCTTCTTCGCGGTTGACATAAACCACCGAAGCAGGGAAGTCTTGGAGATAGCGGCTTTCAAGGGCTTGATAGATCCCCGGATAAGCATGAAGGGCCTTCTCGACATGAACATAGACCGTGTCGCCTTGAATTTCTCCCAAAGTGAAGCCGATGATCTTGCCATTGAGGGTAAAATAGCCGACTTTTGCAGGGATAATATCGAACTTACCGATCATTTCCCTGGACAAACCCAACTCCTCCTGCGAGATATCCCGCCCGGCATTCTCCGCCAAAAAGGCGGTTTCGAAGTCGGTGAAAAGCGGCAGGTCCTTTTTCTCGAGGACGTGGTACTCCGCAGTCGGATTGTCCTTCCAAAACCGGTGGGCGTTATGACGTTTCGAATCATATTTCTTACCAGGGAGGTCCCGCAGATCGCTCAAGAGATAGAGATAGTCGCTCCAGCCCCGGTCGGAGAGACAATGGAAATGGCAATAATGGGCCATGAGGAGAGCATGGTCATCTTCATCCGTCGCGTAATAAGCGGGCAACTCGTGCCGTTCCAAAGAATAGGAATCGATCGCGTTTAAAGCCGCTTCGACATTGGCGCCGATCGGGAAGAGAAATGCGAACTTCCCCGATTCGTATTCTTCCTTTACAATCAATGTATTTTCGATAATTGCGAATTCGATCTGATAGCTGTGGCGCCACATATAGACGCTGCCGATGGTGTAGTCATTGAAATGGCTCTTGTTCTTGGCTAAAAACGGACGAACGGTTTCCAAATCGCTTTCAGTTAAAGGTTTTAATTCCATAAGATCGTCCTAATGATAGACCCAAAGCCGGCTTTTGGCATTTTCCATGCTTTGCATCTTGTCCTTGACAGGGGGTTTTGAACGAGGATAATAGTCATGTCGATAAAGTAGAAAGCAGTTCGCACCAGAACTCGCCCGACTCCCTTAGGGAATGGGCCTAAGCTACCTAGAATAAAACTAAGTATCTTGTGGTAATGGCGCGAATTGTCGCGCTATTTTTATCGCCTTAAGGAGGACAAATCCCATCTCTTACTTCAATCCGAATGATCACCGCCGTCCCGAGAAACGTTATGATCCGATCAATGAGCACATCCATTATCCGGAAGTGCGAGTCATCGGAGCTAATGGCGAACAATTGGGCGTCATGTCGAGCCGCGCCGCCAATGACTTGGCCGCGAGACAAAATCTTGACCTCTATTGCGTCGCGCCGAACGCCGTTCCCCCCGTCTGCAAAATCCTCAACTACGGAAAATTCCGCTTTGAGCAGCAGAAGCAGGAACGCCAAGCTCGCAAAAACCAACACGTCAGCGAGCTGAAACAGATCCAACTGAGCCCCGTCATTGGGGAACACGATGTTGAGACCAAAGCGCGCAAAGCCCGTGAATTCTTGGAAGACGGAGACAAAGTGCAGGTCTGCGTGATCTTCAAAGGTCGCCAGCTCTCCCACAAAGAAGTCGGTGAAGACGTGATGAGTAAATTTGTCGCTCTCCTTGCAGATATCTCCGTTATCGATAAAACCCCCTTCTGGGAGGAAAAATGGTACGAAGCTATCTTGGCACCGAAGAAAAAATAGGAGGATTCCAACATGCCGAAAATGAAGTCGAGCCGGACCTTGGCCAAGCGCATCAAGATCACTGGAACTGGAAAGATTAAGCGCAAACACGCCTATATGGGACACTTCGCCCCAAATAAGACGCATAAAGAGAAGAAACATTTGGCGAAGTCGGGCTTTGTCAGCAAGGCCAATATGCCGGGCATCTCACAGATGATCGACTATAAGAATAAGTAAAGGAGCATCACAACATGGCAAGAGTTAAAGGTGGGACCGTCGCCCACACCCGTCGTAAGAAGGTATTGAAGCAGGCCGAAGGTTATTTCGGCAGCAAACACATTCTCTTCAAGACCGCCAAGGAACAGTTGCTCCATAGCTATCACTACGCCTACGTTTCTCGTCGCACCGCGAAGAGTGACTTCCGCAAACTTTGGATCCGTCGTATCTCGGCCGCCAGCCAAGCCAATGGCATCAGCTACAGCCGTCTCATCGATGGACTCAACAAGTCGGGCGTGAAGATCAACCGCAAGATGCTGAGCGAAATGGCCATCACCGATCCGGAGGGATTCAAGTCCCTTTGCGAGAGTGCGAAGAAGGCCGTCAGCGCCAAAGCTGCTGCGAAGTAATTCGAGGATAACAATGAACGGCTCCCGGTGAAGGAGTCGTTTTTTGTTGGCTTGGGCAAAAGCCTTTTTCTTCGACCTTCTGGGCTTTTGTCGGTAAGGAAAATGAAAACGAAGAACCGCCGTCCTTTTTCCTAAGGCGTATACTCAAAAGAAGAAAGAGGGGTATTAACCTTATGGAAGATGCGTCGAGAGTCATGTACAAGATCGCCAACGTTCTGAACTGGATTTTGCTCGTTCTTTGTGCCGTTCTCTTCATTTTCGGAATTTTCTTCACCGCCAACGCTGCCAGTTTGGCCAGCAGCGGGAAATACACGATGAACGACCATGTCGCGACCGCGGATGATATCACATCGGCAGGAATCGCGCTCATCATCGTCGCGGTTTGGCTCATCATCATCGATGTTCTCTTCATCGTCTTTACCCGGATCGCCGCGAAGAAAGAGTCGAGCCAGGGATGGGATATCCTCTTCTTGGTGCTCGGTTTACTCAGCGGTTCCATCTTCTACACGCTCGGCGGGCTCTTCGGCATCATCGCGAAGAATCAGACTTCGACTCCGGCCACGAAGTAGTTCAGCTCAAAAACAAAACGGGAAGCCCGATCGCTTCCCGTTTTTTTGATCTTTTCCCCTACTTCTTTTCGTCCGCGGCGAAGACTTTTTCCTTCCCGTCGACGAGGAGATAGGAAGTCACGCCTTCGATGCATTTCTCAACGAGGGGCTTCCAATCGAATTTGCTTTCGAAGTATTCGCAATCATGGATCGCCGGCTTGGTCTTCGGATTTTTCGGTTTGAAGATCGTGCAGCAATCCTCGTAAGGCCGAATCGAGATCGGGTAGGTCCCGATCTTCTCGGCGATCGCGATCGAATCGAGTTTGTCCATCGCACACATCGGCCGGAGAACCGGGTAATTGGTGACCGCGTTGATCGCGATCATCGAAGGCAGGGTCTGCGAGGCGACCTGGCCAACGGATTCGCCCGTCGCGATCGCGAGGCAATGCTCTTTTTTCGCCAGACCCTCGGCGATGCGGAACATCATCCGGCGCATGATCGTGATGCAATAAGGCTCATCGACGTATTTGTAGATCGCGAGCTGAAGCTCGGTGAAAGGAACGACGTTGAGCTTGATGTCTTCCTGGTAAGTATTGAGGATCTTGAGGATATCTTTGAGTTTGTCGATGACGGCCGCCGAAGTGTAGGGCGGAGCGGCGAAATGGATGCATTCAATCCGAATTCCCCGCCGCAAAAGAAGGTAGCAGGCGACGGGTGAATCGATTCCGCCCGAAAGGAGGGCCATGCATTTCCCATTCATCCCGAGCGGATAGCCGCCCGAGGCCGGGAAATCGTGACACGAGAGATAAGCAGCCTGCTCCCGGATGTCGACATCGAGGTTCACGTCCGGATGATGGACATCCACTTTGAAAGCGGTTCGATCCAACAGGTAATCGCCCAAGGCGCAGGCCAGATGATAGGAATCCAAAGGATAGGTTTTGTCGGCCCGTTTGACATTGACTTTGAAGGTCTTCCCTTTCTCCTGGGAGAGGAGTTCCAGCGCGTATTTCTTGAGGCTGTCGAGGTCTTTGCCCGACTTGAAAACGAGGGAAATCGAATGGATGCCCGAAACATCCTGGAGGCGGGCGATCACCGCATCGGGATCCTCGCCATTGAGCGTCACGTAAGTGTAGTCTCGGGTCGCTTCGACGCTGAGGGCGGGGAAGCCTTTGAGCGCGTGGCGGATATTCCGCCCCAGTTGCGAGACGAAAAGACGCTTATTGTCGCCCTTGGTCGAGAGCTCGCCATAATGGACCATCAAGATATCAGGTTTCATCGATCATTCACTCCTTGCATAATGGTGGAGAAGACCTCGATGAAGCGCTTGGCTTCCTCAAGGGTGTTGTCGGCGCTGAAGGATAGGCGGATCGAGTTCTTGGCCAAGTCCTCCGACTTGCCCATGGCCTCAAGGACGTAAGAGACCGGCTCTTCGCTCGAGCAAGCCGAAACGCTGGAGACGTAAATCTCATTCTCCGAAAGGGCTTCAACCACCACCGAAGCCTTCTTTTTAAGAAGCGAGAAATTCAAGACATACGGCATCGCATCGAAGGGCGAATTGATCTCGACCCCTTCCATTTGCAAGAGGGAACTGCGGAGATATCCTTGCAATTCCTCAACGGATTGACGATGGATGGCCATGTTCTTTAGCCCGTAATCGAGGGCGTAAGCCAAGGCTAAGTCACCTGGCATATTGACCGTGCCAGCCCGAAAGCCGTTCTCTTGCTCGCCTCCCGCGTTGACGGATTCGAAGGCGATGCTCTTTTTATAGACGAGGGCGCCCGAACCTTTGAAGGCCCCGAACTTATGGCCAGAGAACGAGAGAAGATCGCATTCCTGATAAGGAAGCGGAATCTTAGTGATCGCCTGGGTCGCGTCAACATGGAAATAGGCTTTGGGATAGGCGTGAACGATCGCCGAGAGGCTCTTCAGGTCATTGACCGAACCCGTTTCGTTATTGACCGCCATGATCGAAACGAGGATGGTCTCGCTATTCATCGCGGCTTTGAGCGTTTCGGGCGTCACTTTGCCTTCGGGGGTGACCGGAAGGATCACGATGTCAAAGCCGAAATCCTTAAGCTCTTTGAGGGCGTTGAGGACGCTTGGGTGCTCGACTGCGGAAGTAATGATGCGTTTGCCCCGCTTCTCGTAATGGAAGGCCAATCCTTTGAGGGCGAGGTTGTTGCTCTCGGTCGCGCCGCTCGTGAAAACAAGGGTGTGCGTCCGCTCGACATGGAGGTCTTTGATCATCTGATCGCGGGCTTCTTCAAGCTTTTTCGCGGCTTCGCGGCCAAAAGCGTGCGGGCTCGAAGGATTGGCGAAAAGATCCCGGTTCTCCCGGATGAAAATCTCTTCGGCCCCCTTCAATGTCGGCGTGGTCGCGGCGTTATCGAAATAAATCATGCTAATCTTCTTTCAGGTTTTTGACGGCGTTATTGGCAAGATCGTACGATTGGCGGAAATTACCGGCGTAGAAGAGTGATTCGGCTTGAACGAGGGCGGCATCGACTTCGCCCGAACTCCCCCGATGGCGGTTGGCATAAACCATCGCATTCTCGGCGGCGTTCATGTCTTGGACTGCCTTGCTGACTTCGTCGATCAAGGCATCGCCTTTGCCTTTCAGGGTAGCGAGGTCGCCATCGACTTTCTTCACGTCGATCGGAAGGGACGAAAGATCCCCATTAAGAAGATCGATCGTGCCATAGAGTTCCTGGATCCGCGGAATATAGACGTTGCTCACGCTGTCGAGGTTGATCTCTCGAACCGCTTTCTCGGCCTGGCGGAGACGGGAAGAATAGACCTTGAGGGCGTTATTGGCCGCTTCGCTGTCGTTCTTGAGGCTTTGGAGGTACGTCTGGAAGCTCACGATCTGCTTGCTGGCGTCGTTCGCTTGATCACGAAGGGTGTGCATCTTATCCACCAAGATCGAATAGGGCTGCTTCGTGGCGCTATGGACGTAGGTATCCAAAGAACGCTTCGAGGCACCGGCTTTGTTAATCGTGTTTTGAATCGCATCGACTTGAGTTTGCTCATCGGCACCCAAAAGATAAATCATCCGAATCTTTGGAAGGGCATGGCAGAGATTGATGAAATCGTTTTCGAGCCGGGTCTCATCGGTCGAGATCCCGTCTTTTTCTTTTTCGAAGATCAATCGGGCTTCTTTTTCCTTATCGAAGCCAGCCACGTAATCATCGATTTGCTTCTGCATGTCATCGAGTTCTTTCTGAACGCCCGTGAGATCAAGATTCTGAACCCGCTCCGAAAGAAGCTTCAATTCCTGATTCATCGAATCCATATCGCTCCGAAGCAAGATGTGATGGAGCGGATAGCCCCCTTGGATCATCTCGTCATAATGGCTCGAAAGCGAGGCGAGTTTATCCGGGATGACACTCGAGATCAAAAGACAGATATTCGGAAGGAAGGCCATGATTTTCCCAACCTGGTCCACCACCGGCCCAACCTTGTCCGTCAAAATGGCTTTGGCATCGAGATAACGAGCGTTTTCGATATCCTGATCGGCTTCTTCGAAATTGCCATCGAGCTTATGAAAAAGCAAATCGAAGGTGCTGACGACGAGGCTCATGTCGCTTTGATGGGCGTAATAATCCTGTTTGACTTTGCGGTATTGCTCTTTCTTCGTGAGAACGAGGGTCCGGCAATCTTCCTCATCGCGGAACTTATTCTTGAGGTTCTCGCTGAGGGCATCGACCTGGGTTTCGTATTCATCAATCGTCTTGCGGGCTGTCGGCAGGATCTCTTTGAGATCCTTGTATTTGCGTTCGCCCATTAAGTCTTTGAGGCTATTGACCGCGGCTTGGGCCGAGGCATCGGAAACATCGCGGACGTCCTTGAAACGCTTATTCCAATCCATGAATTGTTGAACGTAAACGAGGTTCATCGAGGAAATATTCTCGAGCCGTTTGATGTATTGGCTGTCTTGCCCGAAAAGTAGGGCGTGCTCCCGCTCGAACTTGCCACAGAGATCCCGAGCCTGCCTTTTGAGCCTGGCATGGGAGAAAACAGTCAGATAAAGAACGATGAAAGCCCCGATCAGAAGAACGCTGCCGATCACGATCAGGACAATTGTGGAGGTATCAAGGGATTGAAAAATCATAAATAATGCCGTGCCCTAATAATATAGCACTCGCCCCCGCCCGCACGCGAAGAATATCGAAAGAAATTTCAGCCGCGCTTTTCTCTTGACTCCCGCCCCCTTAATACTTATAGTATTACTCGCGTAAATAAGTGAGCAGGCCCCTTACGCTTCTGTCTGACGTCCTCCCCAATAACAAAGTAAGCCCCCAAGCTACGGAGCCGAAATTCGGAAGACACCCGGGAAGTGGGAAGAACCCCTAACTTTGTTCCACGCAAGGAAAGGAGAATAACACAATGTCAAGGTACACTGATTCGAAATGGAAGCAATCGCGCCATCTCGGTTTCTCCGTGCTTGAGACCGGCGATGAGCTCAAGAAAAGAGCTTATGGCCCGGGCCAGCATGGTCAAGACCGCAAGCGGAAGGCTTCCGAATACGGCGCCCAGTTGCTTGAGAAACAAAAGCTCAAGGAACTCTACGGCGTTAATGAGCGTCAGTTCCGTCGTCTCTTCATGATCGCTAAGAAAGATAAGACCGTCACTGGTCTTGCCTTCTTCCGCATCTTGGAGAGCCGCCTCGATAACCTCGTCTACCGGATGGGCTTCGCGCGCACTCGCGCCGCTGCTCGTCAGCTTGTCAATCACGGTCACATCACCGTGAATGGCGAGAAGGTCGACATTCCGAGCTATCTCTGCAAAGTCGGCGATGTCGTCGCCCTCAAAGAGAAGAGCCCGCTCAAGGTCGTCAAGGAATCCCTCGATGGCAAACCGCTTACCCCGGCCTATGTCACGGTTGATGCTGCTAAGTTTAGCGGCACCTACAATCGTCTGCCGGAGCGCAACGAGCTTCCGAAGGATATCAGCGAAGCGCAGATCATCGAATACTACAACAGATTGTTATAGTTTCCGAAATCAAAAGAACGTCGGGAAACCGGCGTTCTTTTTTTTCGTTCTTTTATTCGATTCCGACGAAAGTCGCTCCGGCGTTCTTCCAGGCGGAATCGGCTTGGTAAAGGCTGAGAAGGGAAGACGGGACTCTGATCGTCTTGAGGCTCGCCGGAAGATTCTTGATCGAAAGAATATTGGTGTGCACCACCTTCGCCGAAGTAAGCTCAAGCGTCTCTAAGACGGACGAAGAAAGGCTTTCCGAAACGCTGAATGACGTCAGAGACTTCGGAAGGACCACGTCTTGGGCCGCCGTCAAAGTGATCCCATCGAGGATGTTGAGGACGAAACGGGTGATGCCCTCCGGGAAAGAAAGGACACTTTGATCCTGGAATAAGCCCAGCGGGATCCCCCGAACGTAGGAATCGGTCCCGTCGCTATAAAGGATGAAACCCCCGGAGATCGAATAGCCTTTAGGCGGGTTGTCACAGGAAAAACCCTTATTGAAGGGCAAAGACTTGCTGATCGCGGAAAAATCCAGGTCTTGATAAAGATCAGGAATCTCAACCGAGGTCACCCCTTCAAGCGGAAGGGCGAAAGCATTGGGGCTAAACGAGGTGTCGCCTTGGGGAAGAACGAGCGCTCCATGGATGGAAGATGAGATCCCCCACAATTCTTTATCCCAGGAGAGGAAGCCGCTGGCATCGTAATCCAGCGCCCCTACCTCCCCCGGATGCTGAACGGAATAAGGAAGAATTCCAATCGAAGTCGGGAGCGGATTTGGTGCGAAGGTTTTAAGCGTCTTCGAAAGATAAACTTTTTCCAAGGCAGGCATGCTCCCCAAGGAAGCACTCCAGGCGATGACCGGATAGTCTTTTAAGGGGGCATCAACACTCGTGATGAAGGATGGGATTTCCAATTCGGTATCGGTTTTGCTGGGATTTCCCATCTGGGTGATGCTGAGTTCCTCTTGGCCGATCGTGAACGAATAATGGGCTTGGTCCAGCGTATAAGAGGAAGAAACTTGATACGTCATCGGGAGCGAAAGCCCATCATAAAGGACTGAGCAAGTTAAATTTTGATTGAACGTGAGGACTTTGGTATAGAAGCCGCGGAGCATCGAAGCGCTGACGCTGGCAAGTTTCTCGCCTTGCCGGTAAATCCCCAAGGAGCCTTCGCGGAACGCCTCGCCGAATTCATAGAGGGTCGACGCCCCTTCCTCAAGGACGACCTGATCGCCTATAGAGGAGCCGCCGCACGAGGATAAAACCAGACCGCTCAAAAGGAGAGCGCTGAACGCCATGGCTTTATGCTGATACGATTTAATACCCTTATTATCCATTCTATTTAAAATTTTTTAGACATTGTCTAAATGGGAGAAAACCTTATTCCGATCAGATTCTTCCTTCAGAAGACAAGCCGCTCTTGTATTATCGCGCCTCCCAAGGGAAAACGATAAGAAAATCCGCTCGCTTCCCAAAAAGAAAAGCCCCTCAGCG